>DASQMK010000136.1:0-4562 GCA_035645575.1 Metabacillus sp. | reverse complement strand
ACAGGATGCAATACTTTATATAGTGAGGATTTCATTCGTGTCCCTTGCCCAGCAGCCAAAATAACTGCATACCGATTATCCATTTATTAAGCCTCCAATAGCTAATAATCATTAGAAAAAAACCTAATAAGCCTTGGGTTTTCCTAATCGTCAAAAAAACAGAACCTTCTTATCCATAAAAAAATATATCTTAAATTAAGTCGTATTTCAAGACAGCAAACAAAAGTACATGATATTTCTAATTTTATCACAAGTTTTTATTTTCCGAGTGAGTGTGACATGAAATTCATTATTCTTGTCAGCAGTTTTGAAAATATACAACCTATCATGTAGTAACTTATTATTCCCAAAATCAAAAAAGAACCTTGTACGTTTGTACAAAGTTCTTTTGTTATTTTATGAAGCACCCGCTTCTTCAAATTCTACTTCTAATTCACCTAATCGATGGTATTCAGCTAGTACTGCATCTTGAATTTTCCCGCGTGTACTAGAATTGATAGGGTGTGCAATATCTCTGAATTCACCATCAGGAGTGCGTTTACTTGGCATCGCAACAAAGAGACCATTATTACCATCAATTACGCGGATATCATGAACAACAAACTCATGATCTAACGTAATAGATGCAATTGCTCTCATACGTCCTTCGGTATTTACGCGGCGTAATCTTACGTCTGTAACTTCCATTCTGTTCACCACCTTTTCCCCATATGAAAAACTTTAGTTACTAAATTCAACGTTACTTCTATTATTCCTTCCTTATTTTGAATTTTTTTTAATTTTAGGCAAAATAATTGCAAAAAATTTTATTTTCTTCAAAAATATGACAAATACACAAAAATCCATATCGATTATTGCCTTAGGGATTCTCCCCCTATACATCAAAGTAAAAACAAAAAGCCAACCACATTTGTGATTGACTTCTTTTCCAATTATTTAACTAATGCAATGACTTCAATTTCAACTAAAGCATCTTTTGGTAATCTTGCAACTTCTACACATGAACGTGCAGGTTTATGGGTAGAGAAGTATTCTCCGTATACTCCATTAAACAGGGCAAAATCATTCATATTTTGAAGAAATACTGTTGCTTTTACAACACTTTCTAAAGATGAACCCGCTTCTTCTAACACAGCTTTTAGGTTCTTAAAAACTTGGTGGGTTTGAGCTTCGATATCCCCTGTAACCATTTCACCTTCAGCAGTTAGAGGGATTTGACCTGAGCTGTAAAATAAATTGTTTACAATAATACCTTGTGAATACGGTCCAATTGCCGCTGGTGCTTGACTTGTACTAACTGTCTTCATTAAGATCCTCTCCAATCTCCTCATTGTTTACAATTTGAAAATAGGTACCTTCTGTTACTTGGATATTGCGTTCACGAACATCAACGTCAGCCAGTTTTACCAGTGATACATATTTATCAACTAATCTTTCTTCAACACCCTCTGTTTCCACTAGAACACCAATGCCCGCTACAGTTGCTTTAAATTCTTCTAAGAGGCTAATCATGCCGTTGATTGTTCCCCCAGCCTTCATGAAGTCATCAATAATGAGAACATTAGAGCCTTCTTTTAAGCTGCGCTTTGCAAGCAACATCGTTTGAATTCGCTTTGATGATCCAGAAACATAGTTAATGCTCACTGTCGAACCTTCTGTTACTTTACTGTCTTTTCTCACAATAACTACAGGTACATCTAACTGCGCAGCTACGGCATATGCCAATGGAATCCCCTTTGTTGCAACCGTCATAACCACATCAATTTTCCGGTTATTGAAAGCCGTTGCAAAAAGTCGACCAATTTTATTAACGATAGATGGGGTTCCTAAAAGGTCTGTTAAATATAAATAACCTCCAGGAAGTAATCTCTCTGGTTTTGCTATAAGCTCACATAGGTTAGCAATAAATTGCTTTGCCTCATTCGCTTCTACCTTCGGAATAAATTTTACCCCACCTGCAGCACCTGGCACAGTTAATAATGTCCCGATTCCTTGTTGTTCAAATGTTTCTTTAATAATCGTTAAATCTTCACTAATTGATGATTTTGCAGATTGATATTTCTCAGAAAAATATGTTAATGGTACTAAAGAATGTGGATGATGAAGCAAGTAGTTTGTCATATCAACAAGTCGACCACTACGGCGAAATTTCATGAACTGGTTACCCCCAAAATCCGAATATTATTATTGTAAATATAACTTAATATCCGTATTTAATCAAGGATGTTTCGCTCACCGAGCATCCTAACAGCAAAAACCTGATCACAGAAGCCCCGTAATCCATTATATACACGCGGCAAGCGTGACTCATACTGCACCAATCCAAAAACTGTTGGTCCGCTTCCACTCATCAAAACAGCATCAGCACCAAATCTTTTCATTTGGTCTTTAATATTTGCTACTTCTGGATGCATACTTAATGTAACATCTTCTAATACATTTCCCATTAAAGAACAAATTTCTTCATAATCATTTCTATGTAAGGCATTTATCATCCCATCTACATCAGGATGTTGTATCGTTTGAAGATTTAAATTTCGATAAACATCTGCTGTTGAAACTCCTATTGTTGGTTTTGCAAGTACAACCCAACAATGTGGCGGAGGGTCAATTTGTTGGATAACTTCACCGCGACCAGTAGCTAAAGCAGTTCCTCCATAAACACAAAAAGATACATCTGATCCGATCTCTGCCCCTAGCACAGCTAGTTCATCAAGGGTCAAACCAAGTTCCCATAACTTATTTAATCCTCTTAACGTTGCAGCTGCATCACTGCTGCCTCCTGCTAACCCTGCAGCAACCGGGATTGTTTTCGTTATCGAGATCGACACACCTCTTTTAATGTTAAAACGATCTTTCAAAAGCTTTGCTGCCTGATAAGCTAAATTCCGCTGATCATCTGGCACAAACCGATTATGTGAAACTATACGAATTTCATTTAAGGGAATATCAACTAATTCAACACGATCAGCCAGATCAATCGTCGTCATAATCATTTTAACCTCATGGAAACCGTCATCCCGTTTGTGAAGGACATCCAGCGATAAATTTATCTTGGCTGGTGCTTTTTCTAAAACACGCATCATTGTCACCTACTTAAACGAACTAAAATTGTATCAACATTGTACCACAAAAGCAGGTATCGTATTGCTTTTTTCGACATTTCTATCGTATTTGAAACAGATTCTTAAAAAGATTAAAAAAGCCCAAGGGCTAAGCTTTCGACGACAAGCATAAGGCCAGTAGGAATAGAAGGTGTCCTTTACCTTCAATTCCTACTTGACTAGACTCTAGAGTAAGTTATAAACTCGACGTCCTGTACTTCGCCGCTGGCGACTGGAGCTAGACAAAAAACTAAGTACAAAATTTATTTTATACTTTCTTACCTTTTTAGAACGATAAGCCTTATTTCATTCATAAAAACTTTATACTTACTGATGATACAAGTTCCTCTGTTCATTTCTTATCATAATTAGGGTATTTTATTCTTTGTAGGGGCAAATAGTCTAGAAAACCCCGTTAAAAAGGGCTGGCTAATCTATCATCCAAATAAATGAATGAATTTTAGCCAACCCTATAGCCGCTATCTATTTTTATTTATGTTGTTGGGCAAGCTGTGCTTCAGCTAATTCAATCGCCCGCTTAACCATATTTCCTGCATCTCGTGAGCGAATTGCTCCCCAGCCTTCTTCCTTCACGGTATCGTAAAATCCTAGGTCTTTTGCTAATTCATATTTAAAGCTCTCAGACATTATTCCACGACGTCTCGCCATCTGCAAACACACTTCCCTTCAAAGGATAAGCTTAAAGTTTCCAAAACAGAAAAATTACTGCGGCATATATAGTATTTGTATAAATACATGAAGGTATGTAAACATATCATTTACAGGTGTTTTTAGACAAAAAAAAACAGTAAACATGTGCTGTCTACTGTCCACTAACTGCAAAAGAACCTGTTGTATCTTCAAAAAATGTAAGTTGTACTGTTTCAGTTAAAACATCGGCATAGCTGTAAGATACACGTTCAAACGAATTTTCATCTTGATCAAGCTCAATAACAAAGACAGATGGATAGGTTTCTGCTAGTACACCACAGCGTTCTATCGTTTTTCTACGACCACCATTAGCTTTAAGAGTTAGTCGTCTGCCAAGATTACCATCCAAGGATTTTTTAATATCCGTTAGAGTTTTTCCCATTGCATCCACCTCACTAAGATTATTATACAACCTTTCGCCTATGTAAGTCAAATAAAATTTAAATTATAACAGTATCTTTTGATCACTGTCAATAAAATATTTTCAACAAAATTCTCATTTGACCTTTATAGTTTGAACTAACATTATGGCTTTTATGTAACGATAATGAATGTTTTTTATTTTTTTGGAATAAATGTTCATTTTTATAATATAAAGCAAGTATTTAATAGGGAAAAAAACTTAGAAAACATGAAAATACTTTTCATGTGCGCGAAGGAAATAAGTTAAAACAACTAAAATTTAGTCGAAAACAGCGGATAAGAATTTTCTTTTATAACTTAGAAAAATCTCGAGCTGTGGCAGAA
>DASQMK010000135.1:0-2952 GCA_035645575.1 Metabacillus sp. | reverse complement strand
CTTTGGGAGCAAGCTCCCTCAGATTCGCTCGACTTGCATGTATTAGGCACGCCGCCAGCGTTCGTCCTGAGCCAGGATCAAACTCTCCAATAAAGTGTTTGATATAGCTCATAAAAATTTTGTACTATATAGTACGTTTTTTGTTAATCGAAATTAACATTAGCACGCTTGGTTTTGTTTAGTTTTCAAAGATCATTCATTCGTCGTTCTCTCAGAAGCGACTTTATTAATATAACATGTATCTAATAGATGAGTCAACATGTTTTTTAAAACTTTTTATCAACCCAGAAGTAATTCAATACCTCTCAGATGACTTCCAATACTATATCAACTATATTACATATAGTCAACACTAAATTTCATTCAAAATAAAAAAAGGAAGCAAATGCTCCCTTTCTAAAGTTTTATTAGACTAAGAATATAAAATATAGAACAAAGATAACAAACAATCCATACATAACAGGATGTATATCCTTCGCCTTACCCTTCATAATCATAGTAATTGGATAAAAGATAAAGCCAATTGCGATCCCTGTTGCTATACTGTATGCCAATGGCATTGTAATAATTGTTAAGAATGCTGGTACAGCAATTTCAAATCGACCCCAATCAATCTTTCCTAGGGACGATACCATTAATGCTCCAACAATGATTAATGCTGGTGCAGTTACCGCAGATGTAATAACTCCTAATAGCGGAGAGAAGAATAAAGCTAGTAAAAAGAAAGCTGCTGTTACAACTGATGCAAAACCTGATCGAGCTCCTGCAGCAACCCCTGCAGAAGATTCAACATATGATGTTGTTGTAGATGTACCTAAAACAGAACCTACAACCGTTGCAGCCGAGTCAGCAAATAATGCTTTTCCCGCTCTAGGTAATTTATTATCTTTCATTAGACCAGCTTGGTTAGCTACTCCAACTAAGGTTCCCGCAGTATCAAAGAAATCTACAAATAGGAACGTTAAAATAACAACTAGCATTTGCACTGTAAAGATCTGATCTAGATTTATAAATGCCTGTCCAAATGTTGGTGCTAAACTAGGTATTGCTCCAACCACCTTGTCCGGTACAGCAATTTGTTGAGTAAGCATTCCTATAATAGCTGTAATCAGCATACCATAAAAGATTCCGCCTTTTACTCCACGAACCATTAAAATAACTGTTACGAAAATCCCGAAGATAGCAAGTAAGGTTTGAGGATTAGTTAGATCACCTAAACCTACTAGAGTAGCATCATTGTTCACGATAATCTCTGCATTTTGAAAACCAACAAATGTTATAAATAAACCAATCCCAGCACTTACAGCAAACTTTAATTCTGCAGGAATCGAATTAATGATTCTTTCACGTAACCCCGATAAAGTAAGAAGGATAAAAATTAAACCTGACACTAAAACCCCTGATAATGCTGTTTGCCAAGGTACACCCATTGTCAGTACAACTGTAAAGGAGAAAAATGCATTCAATCCCATACCAGGCGCTAAAGCAATAGGATACTTAGCAATAAGACCCATTAATAATGATCCTACTGCTGCTGCTATTGCAGTAGCTGTAAAAATTGCACCTGTATCCATTCTCATTTCAGCAGGCAAATCCGGGATAGAAGTCATTGCTAGAGTATTAGGATTTACAAATAAAATATAAGCCATTGATAAAAACGTTGTTAAACCACCAATAAATTCACGTCGATAATTTGTACCTAATTCATCAAACTGAAAAAACTTTTTCATAAATAGGTATTCCTCCTCAGTATTAGTTAAAAGCAAACACGACTATTTTCCCCATTAATATCCAAAATAAAAAGCGCCCAACTGTAAGTGAGCGCTTGACTAATAAAATATTAATGGCAGGTATAATAGTACCCTTGCTATTAATACCTCGTAGTCAAGCCATTTACGGTAGCTTGGTAGAAACTTTCGAGCCATATCCTCGACATTATACGACGTATTCCGACTTATTTAATTCTAAATTTATTTTATCAGCACCTCCCATATTCGTCAACATAAAAAAGCGAACATTATTTCGAATAATGTTCGCTTTGTTCGTATTTTACTCCCACTCAATTGTTGCAGGTGGCTTACTTGTAATGTCATACACAACACGATTAATATGCTTGACCTCATTCACGATTCTTGTGGAAATAACCTCTAACACTTCCCACGGAATTCTAGCCCAATCAGATGTCATTCCATCAATTGAAGTTACTGCCCTAATACCAATAGTGTAATCATAGGTTCTTGCATCACCCATTACACCCACGCTACGGATATCAGGTAAGACCGTAAAATACTGCCAAATATCGCGGTCAAGTCCAGCTTTTTTGATTTCTTCACGTAAGATATAGTCTGATTCACGAACGATCTCTAATTTCTCTTCAGTAATTTCACCAAGTACACGAATACCTAATCCAGGACCTGGGAATGGCTGTCTCCAGACAATTTCATCAGGAATACCCAGCTCCGTACCTAAAGCACGAACCTCATCTTTAAATAATGTATTTAATGGTTCAATAAGTTGGAATTCCATATCCTCTGGTAAACCACCAACATTATGGTGTGATTTAATTGTTTGAGCTGTAGCTGTTCCGCTCTCGATAATATCTGTATAAAGAGTACCTTGAGCTAAAAATTCAATTCCTTCTAATTTTGCTGACTCATCGTCAAATACATAAATGAATTCATTACCGATGATTTTACGTTTTTGCTCTGGATCTGAAACACCTTTTAATTTATTGAGGAATCGATCCTTTGCATCAACTTTAATTACGTTCATGTTAAAGCCTTCACTAAATGTCTTCATAACACTTTCTGCTTCATTTTTACGTAATAGACCATGGTCTACAAAGATACATGTCAATTGATCACCAATTGCTTTGTGAATTAATACAGCTACAACGGAAGAATCTACACCGCCGCTTAATGCACAAAGAACTTTTTTATTACCTACTTTTTG
>DASQMK010000134.1:0-3469 GCA_035645575.1 Metabacillus sp. | reverse complement strand
CCTTTTACATTATATCTAGTTAATTTTTCTAAGTTGTTTTTCTAGTATTTGTCGTTTGTGAAGACCTCTTTCCCTAATCTCTGCCTCAAGCATCCTAATAAATTCAATATTAATCTTTAACTTTTTCGCTTCTTGTAAGCTATCTAATAAGGTCTTGTCTGAAAGTGTTGAAAACCTCATTTTCATCATCCTCTACCAATACAATTCTTGTATATGTCTAATACACCCTTACCACTAGTAATTCTGCTTTAAACAAATTTATGTAAAAAATGTATGATGAATGTTTATTTTAATAGGTAAGAATGACAAAGAAGCGATGATCAGACAAGAGAAGGGGGAAGGGTTAAAGTCTTACCCTTCTTCATTTAATACGTTTGTTTTAAATCCTATAAGTCATCAAATCCGTTATCAACATGGTTGACCTTCGTATATTGTCTTGACTTCTGCTCAAAGAAGTCAGATTTTCCAAGATCAACTTCTTCGTATGCTTTAATCCATTTTAATGGATTTGTGCGGTATCCTTCGAATGGACGCTCAAATCCTAATTGATTACATCGAACATTTGCGTAGAACTTAATATAATCCTCAACATCTTTTATATTAATTCCATCAATTTTATTTCCTATAATGAAATGGCCCCATTCAATTTCAAGCTCTGCTGCTTGAATAAATGTTTCTTTAACGAAAGTGGCAAGCTCTTCTGTGTCGTATTCTGGATATTGTTTAAGTACTTCTTTAAAAATTTGAACAAATAAATCAACATGAATTTGTTCATCACGATTTATATAATTGATCATTGTACTGGTAGCGACCATTTTTTGATTACGGGCCAAATTATAAAAGAAAGCAAATCCAGAGTAAAAGAAGAGTCCCTCTAAAATAACATCATATACGATTGATTTTAATAGGTTCTCAACATTAGGTTGTTCAGCAAATGCCTGGTATCCATTTGTAACAAACTCATTTCGCTTTCTTAAGATCGGTTCACTTCTCCAGTATTCAAAAACCTCATCCTGCACATGCTTTGGTACCAAGCTTGAAAGAACATAGGAGTAGGAGTGGTTGTGAATAACTTCCTGTTGTGCAAGCATAATCATTAAAGCATTAATGCTAGAGTCTGTTATATAGTCTGAGACCTTCCCGGCATAATCTGTTTGAATACTATCTAAAAGAGCCAGCAGTCCAATTATTTTTAGGAAGGCATCTTTTTCATCCTCTGTTAACTCAGGATATTGCTTTATATCTTGAGCCATATTGATTTCAAAAGGTGTCCAAAAATTTGCAAGCATTTTTTTATATCGAGGATATGCCCAAGGAAATGAGACATCATCCCAGTTTAATACATTTGAGCTTTCACCATTAATAATGCCTGTTGACCGATTTGGTGCAGTTGCATCCATTATTTTTCGCTTCGTTAGTTCCATATGAAATCTCCTTTTGATCGTGTTTGAAAGAAAAAAATTGTAATTAGTTTTGGTGTCCAGCTCCGAAGCACAGGACGAGCAAGTGCAGTCGAGGAGATTGACGTCGCGCAGGTAACTGGCTCGGGTCATAAGTCAAATAGGAATTGAAGACAAAGAACATTTTCTATTCCTATTTGACTTATGCTTGTCCCCGAATACTTAGCGCCTTCCGCTTTTCTTAATTAACTAGCACAAGAATCACATTCTTCAATCGTACTAGAAGTTGAGCGTAGATAATACGTTGTTTTTAATCCTTCTTTCCATGCAGATAAATGAAGATCTAGCAGATCTTTAGCTTTAATCGTATTTTGTACATAAAGATTGAAAGAGATTGATTGATCTATATGGCGTTGTCGTGCTGCATTTTGTTTAATGCTCCAATGCTGGTCAATAAAATAAGCAGACTTATAATACCATGTTATGGTTGAGTTAAGATCTGGAACGGTAACCGGAATTTTATAGTCTTTCTTTTCTTCTGAATAGACTTTTTGGAAAATAGGATCAATACTTGCTGTGCTTCCTGCGATAATAGATGTGGAAGCATTTGGTGCAACTGCCATTAAATAGCCGTTTCTAACACCATTAGCACCTACATCACGTCGTAGAGCATCCCAATCATAATTACTTTCCTGTGTTTGATATCCTCGTTTGTCAAAATAGGCACCTGTTTCCCAATCAGAGCCTTTAAACACAGAGTATGCGCCTTTTTCTTTCGCAAGCTCCATGCTAGCTGAAATCGTTAAGAAGGAGATTTTTTCGTATAAATAATCTGCGAACTCAACAGCTTCTTCATGTTCCCACTTAAGTTGCTTTAGAGCTAATAAGTGGTGCCAGCCAAATGTTCCTAACCCGATCGCTCGATATTTTTCATTTGTTAACCTTGCTTGAAGAACAGGGATTGTATTTAAATCGATCACATTGTCTAACATTCTAACCTGAATTGGGATTAGCTTTTCTAACACATCATCTGTAACGGCTTTAGCAAGATTAATAGATGAGAGATTACAAACGACAAAATCACCCGGTGTTTTGACCGTAATGATTTTTCCATCCTCGGTATATTGCTCTTCGACAGTCGTTGGACTTTGGTTTTGTGTGATTTCTGTGCAAAGGTTGCTGCAATAGATCATTCCTTGATGAGAGTTCGCGTTTTTACGGTTCACCTCATCACGGTAGAACATATAAGGAGTTCCTGCTTCTAATTGGCTAATCATGATTCGTTTCATAATCTCAATTGCAGGCACCTTTTCCTTTGAAAGTTGTTCATTTTGGGCACATGCCCAATAACGCTCTCTAAAGCTTCCATTTCCTTTTTCCTCATCGTAAAAGTCTTCAATACTGAAGCCCATAACAGTACGAACCTCATGTGGATCAAATAAGTACCAATCAGCTCGTGCTTCAACCTGCTCCATGAAGAGATCTGGAATACAAACTCCTGTAAAAATATCATGTGTCCGCATTCTTTCATCACCGTTATTAAGCTTTGCATCAAGGAAGGAGAAGATATCTTTATGCCACACATCAAGATAGACAGCGATCGCTCCTTTACGCTGCCCAAGCTGATCAACACTGACAGCAGTATTGTTCAGCTGTTTCATCCATGGAATAATTCCTGAGGAAACACCTTTAAATCCTCGAATATCACTTCCGCGACTTCGAATTTTACCAAGATAGGCACCAACACCGCCACCAGATTTCGATAGATTGGCGATGTCTGTATTGCTATCAAAAATTCCTTGAAGACTGTCATCAATCGTATCGATAAAACAGCTAGATAGCTGTCCTACTGGTTTTCCGGCATTTGAAAGAGTTGGTGTTGCTACTGTCATATAAAGATTACTCATAGCCCAGTAAGCTTGCTTAATGAGTTCAAGACGGTTTGCTTTGTTTTCCTTTGCCATTAATGTCATAGCAATCACTAAAAATCGTTCCTGTGGCAGCTCAAATACTTGTTTCGAAAAATCTTTTGTTAAATAACGATCTGATAATGTTCGAAGACCGATGTA
>DASQMK010000133.1:0-8649 GCA_035645575.1 Metabacillus sp. | reverse complement strand
CCATTAATCCCACTACTAAGGCGATCGCCATATTTAATGCTGGCTGCGGTTTAATTGGTGATGGATTCTCTCCAACCTGCGCTTGTGTTAAAATACTGACATTGTCTACATTCATAATAGTAGAGATTTCTTCTTGGAACGTTGTCGCGATAGAATTTGCAATATCTGCTGCTTTTTGTGCATCTTCGTTTTCCACAGAAATATTTACCACCTGTGAATTTTGTTCACTTGAAACCGTTACTAATTCATTTAATTCAACTGACGTCATGTCTAGGTTTTCTTTTTCAATTACTTTATCTAAAATAGCTGGACTCTTAATGACGACATTATATGTGTTAATTAACTGCAGATTGGTTTGTACTTCATTATAATTGAAGAATTGCTCTTCACTTTTTGTCTGATTTACTAGTATCTGTGTTGATGATTGGTAAATTGGTGTAAGGAGAAAATAACTTACGATGCCGCTTGTTGCGGTTGCAATCGCTGTGATGATGATGATAAGTGAGAGACGTTTCTTTAGCGTGAGAAACAGCTCTTTCAAGCTAATTGTTTCTTCCATAATAAACCTCCGATAATTGTAATCTATTATTTCATTAAGCCTAGATTAGTATAATTAAAATAAGTTGTTTTAGCTACTATATTTCAACATTTCATTACAAAATTAGGTGATTTCTTACAATTTTTTAGCATGTCCTTATTCTAGCATGAATATTACAATTTTATTACACCTTTTTCAGGGAAATTTGGACCAAATTATCATGTAAACCCTTTCTTTCAATTACTAGAAAGGGTTTATTCTCATAATGAATTTACCGTTACTTTTATTACCTGTACACAGCGATTACAAATACAAATAGTTCACCATTATCTGTTTGCATCTACTCCTTCATCACTAAGGTGGTATTTCAAAAAAAGAAGGAATCCTAAGCACTAATTTGCTATTTATTTTCACTATTGTCCACCGATATAAATAGAGTATAGGCAACATCACTGAAATGTGATGACACAAAGCTATAGGGACTACTTGTTTCTACAATCTGCCAGCTACTATTTTATATAAGAAGGGATAAATGTTGATGTCGAATCATGCTTGGATGACACCAGAAGAAGCCGCAAGAATAAAAAAGAGAAATAAGGTGATTTTGTATATTTCTTTTCCAGTTGCAACTATTCTTTTCACTGCATTATTGACAATGCTATTACATTAAATAGATGACAGCCTCTCATGTGTGAGAGGCTGTTTCTGTAGAATTTTGTCAAATTTCTTCATTCATCTTTAAATCCAATTATTGGTACAATATAGCTATACTTTACTAGATAAAGGCAAACCTTTCGAAAGAAAGGGACGCAAAGCTCCAGGTCTAAGGTTTGGTGACTATGATGGCTGAGCTACCTAAACATTAGGGAGTTGATCTAAGTGAAGAAGTTAAAAAGCCTTCTATGTTTCATTAACAGGCGCCACAAATATAGCTATTATTCTGATCGTTGTATCCGCTGTGGAAAGAAAAAGAGAAGAGTCGCTTAATTAAGACTTATATATGAAACCCTACATCTGAACTTGAGAAGCTCGAATTCTCTACAGTCTAGTTGTAGGGTTTTTTGTTCGTTTGGTCAGAGCAGGTGTTATTCACTTGCTATTACTTCAGCAGAATATGAAGAGTCACTCCATTTACATTTCTTACCCACGTTTTTTTGTCCACCTTTTTAGGTTCTAAAAATTCATCAATGTGTATTAGGTCAGAGCCTAGTAACGCATTTAATTGGGAAAGATTTAATAATTGATGTACTTTTCTCTCGTCATGTTGAAACGTAACATTGATTCTACCTGGTTCGTTTGAGCCCATTTTCCATTCTCCTTTGATTTCCTTTTTCTTTTATGTTTGACAGATGTAGGAGAAACTAACCAGTTTTTGATAAGGAAAAAAGATTTCATTACTATTCACCTGTATTATTTAAATAAGTAGAATCCGTAAGCGTTTTCAATTATAATTAGGTAAGATTTAAGATATTTATAACATAGGGAGTGGTTGATAATGGAGAGACAAGGAAATGTGTTGAATGGAGTTATGTGGGGCACGCTGCTAAGTATTCCATTATGGGCCGGTTGTTACTTACTGCTTAAGCTTGTTCTTTCTATATAAAGAAAACTCGGCGACTGGCGAGCCTAAAAAGGCGAAGCGTGATGAGTAGTTGCACTTATACTTAATTCTTAAAATTAGCCACTGCGTCGAATAATCTTCCGCGCTGCTAATTTATGCTTTCTTAACGTATAAATATAAACTACCCTTTATATGCGGTTACCAACGCTATGATAAAGGGTAGTTTTTCTTTTCATTTATTTACCTGGTAACAATCCCGCTCCAACTAGACCTGCTTTCTGATCTAAGACTGCTGGCTTGATGACCAGTGTATCCTTCAAGCACGGGTATACATACTCTCTTGTTTTCTCAATTAAAGGCTTCAAAATAAGGTCCTTCGACTTCATGACCCCGCCGCCAATCACAATAACCTCTGGGTTCACTGTATGAATAATATTCGCAAGACCAATCGCAAGATAATTTATGGCTTCATCAAGAATTTCCTGTGCCTGCTGATTTCCTTTCTCAACTAGCTGAAACACTCCTTGCGCACCGTTTGTTATGTTTAGTCTCTCTTTTCCGATTCGGCCGATGGCAGTACCTGAAGCTACCCCTTCTAGTGCCCCCTTGTTTAATCCCGGTCCTTGGTAGGCATCTGGACTTGGATTCACAATCATATTCCCAATTTCACCGCAGTTTCCTTGTGCTCCTGAAACAAGCTGTCCGTTTAGGACGTAGCCACCGCCAATTCCTGTGCTTATTGTGATATAGTACACACTGCTGGCACCTTTCCCTGCGCCAAGCGTGGCTTCGGCAAGTGCTGCTGCATTTGCGTCGTTTTCCAGCTTGACTGGTAGACCTGTTTTTTCTTCCAGCATCCTTACAATCGGAACGTTCACCCATCCAGGGAGATTTGGCGGTTCGATGATCAAACCTGTATTGGGGAATAAAGGACCCGGTGATCCGATTCCTACTGCTTTAATATCATAGTTTGACTTAAGGTCATTAATCGCTTTAGCCATGTTCGTAATCGTATATTCAGGACCTTTTTCTGCTTCTGTTGCGCGGCTTTGTTCGTTTATGATTTCACCCTTCTCATTGAACAAGCCGATTCTTAAGTTTGTGCCGCCTAAGTCAATACCGATTGTGTACATTTCTATCACTCTCCTAAACTATTACCATAGTTATAGTTTACCAAGTTGGAGAGATAATGAAAGCGCATTTTTATTTTTGTTTTTTAGGTTTTTCATCAAATGGGAAAAGATCATCGAAGTCAAATTCTTCATCTTCTTCTACTTCAAAGTCGTCGAAGAAATTACCATCTTCATCCTCGACTTCCATTTGCTCCATGAAGTCATATAGTTTATCTAGCTCATCTTCTAACCCTTTTTCAAGATGCTTATAAGCTTTGGCTAGTGACCCCTTACTTACTTCATACATGTCTGCAACTTCTGCCTGCGTTAGAAGTTTAAGGAACGGCAGCTTATGATCGATATAATAATGAAGTGCTGCCGCATAATTGCGGAATTTTCGGATCGTTGGTTGTTCTTTTTTACAGAATATATACCATAGAGTCACACCGAGATCTTGGATTTGCTCTGGAAGGTCGAAATGTTCGATATGTTGCTTATAAACTTGTGCAACAGCAGGATAGATCGGGTTGTCCCAATCTAATTGACCTACATCAAGCCCTTGCTCTTCTATTAGCATACTTACCATGATGCTAGGAAAGTTCGCTCTCATGAATATGGAGGAATCTTCTACGTCACTTGCATCATACATGAATTGAAACTCGTTTTTAAGTATTTCTGCTTCATCCTCAGGGAAGTCGAGATACATCGTGTAATAGGAATCATATGATCCATATGGAAGTAAAAATCCTACTAAACCGACACCCTCTTGTATATTCGGGTTTGCTTCCTGAAGTTTGACGATTTTCTTCTCTTCTGTGAAGATGTCCTCTACTTCGATATGAAGACCTTCCATCACCTTAGTAACGATCGTAAAGGATGCAGTCGTACCTATCCATTTTTCCAGCTGTTCCAGAGTTGAGGCACGTAGTTTATTTTCTTTCTTTTTTTTATTGATAAACTGCTCAACGATTGTTTGATCTGTATCGTCTAAAATGCTAAAGAGGGACCAGGTAGTTAGGAGGAATAAAACCAATTCTTCCTCATCTTCATCAAGGTCGATTTCCTGAATAAAGTCGTCATAACTATTTGCTAATAGTTCTTCATGCTGAGTCAATGCATATGTGAGTAACTCACCTTGAAGCTCTGTTAATTCTCTGTCACGAATAGAATGGAGAGAGACAACCGTATCGTTCATACAACATTTTTTATATTTTTTTCCACTGCCGCATGGACAAGGATCGTTTCTGGAAATATCCATGATTTCACCACTTTCTTTTCATTATCCTAATGCTCATTTATCTAATTGCAAGGGACGATCTCTATTTCACAAAGGGGAGTGTGACGGTAATCGTCGTCCCTTCATTTAGATCACTTTTTATTTCAAGAGTACCATTCATCATTTGGATGGTTCGAACTGCGACCATTGAACCAAGTCCGGTTCCTTTTTCTTTACTACTGTAATATGGTTCACCAAAACGGTTGATTTGCTCCTTGGTCATTCCTACACCGTTATCACTTATTTTAATCATAATTCTTTCCTTGTCAGCCTGCATAAGAATGCTAAGCTCTCCACCGTTCGGCATTGCCTCTACTCCATTTTTAATCAAGTTTAGAAAACATTGCTTAAAGTACTGAGCATTTCCACGAACTGTTGCAGGTTCAATTGATTCTGATATCTCAACTGAGCTCATTCTGGCTAGTGGCTTGATCATCTCAATGACACTTCTTATTTCACGATCGACAAAGATATCCTCAACTTTTTCTATTGCCGGCTTTGCAAAGGCTAAATACTCACTAATAATCATCTCGGCACTATTAAGCCCACTAGTGACATGTTGAAAATATTCATTCCTTACTTCCTGAGGAAGGCTGGGGTCTTTTAACAATTGGATAAATCCTTTTACAACGGTTAATGGATTTCTCACTTCATGTGATATACTCGCTGCAAGCTGACTAACAACCTCCATCTTTTCCAGCTTGATAATTTTTGTTTTTAAATGAATAGCATCCCTTAATACTTCGATAATATAGACAGCAAAAAACATAATAAAGGGAGGAATCAAAATAAAATAAAAAACATATGCCTCCGTGACTCTAAAAGAGTCTGACATCATTAAAGCAATCGATGTTGATATACCCCCAAGTAAAACAGAGAAAAGCGCAGCACTTACTAATTTATGCTTTCTATTAAACGTGTTGAACTTTTTTGAAAAGAGGGCTGCTGCAATAAAAAGGACGACGTAAACAACTAACGTGATGAGGTTAAAGCCATATATAGCAAATCTAGACAATAATAAAATGATCAATAGAGCTGTACCAACAGGCCAACCCCCATAAAGAATTCCAAGAAAAAAAGGGATTTGCCTTAAATCATGAATACAATACTCATCAATATAAATCGAAAACTTCATACACAAGATAATTGGCACACTAGCACATGCGGTAAGAAGCGTTTTTTTATATGATCTGAGCACATTCATATTTTCATATAAAACAAAAAAGATAAATAGACTAACTAGTATATAAAATAAATTATCTAGTACATGTTGATTGATATAAATAAAGTCCATTGTTTAGCTCCTATACGGGGACCGGCTCAACTTTTACCATGTTCACCCTTTTACTTTGAAACTCCATCAGAATGTCGCCATTTGCTCCAGGAATTCCATCTCGGATTAATTAAAGTGATATCATATTGCTTTTCATCCGACATTTTATATCGCTATCTCTTATACTATTGCAGTTTAACTGATAATAGAGTAGAAGAAAAGGGTTGAAAGGAGGACTGCTCCCCCCTAAATAATATCAGATATGATATGATAGTTTTCATGTGAAAAAAGCCCCTTGAACGGAATCGACAGAAGGACCTATTATTCTCTTCCATATACTGACAGACTTTTATTGTCCTTTTGTCTAATCTATTTATATAGAGTTAGAGAATGATGGAGGTCTTGTTGATGAAGCTTGAAAGGATTATTCTAGTATTGCTAGTCATCCTAATACTTGTAGGATTTACATATGGAGGACATTCCTCGAGATATGAAGTCGCTGCTTCGATCAAAAATTATGGTGATGGATGGAAAGTTGTTGAAGATGATCGGCATGCTCCTCTTAACATTGAGAAAGTAGTCACGGAACAAACAAGAATACTCATCTATTACAAAAACTGTACAGAGAAAATTCACTCCTTTATTGTCACTCCAGATGAAACGATGACAGCTAGCGGATATCGAGTAGGAGTGTCTGCTTCAACTGGAGTTGCTACTATTTATATTTATGATAAAGACGGAAATCCAGTAGATCCTCAACATTATGTTTCTGATAAGGGGAATATTTGGGTGTATGGTGTTTTTAGTTTGAATTAGGGAAATAGAGAAGTAATTTACTTATGAATTACTTCTCTATTTCCTTTTATACAAAAAGACAGTCCCACACAGAGACTGCCCTCACACTTACCCTTTCACAGATCCCGCCAACAACCCTTTCACAAAATACTTCCCTAGTAAAATATAAACTAGTAAAGTAGGCAACGCCGCTAACAACGCACCAGCCATCTGCACATTCCAATGGACAATCTGACTGCCAGAAAGGTTTTGCAATGCCACCATAATCGGCTGCTGATTTGATGTTGTAATGGTCACCGCAAACAAAAACTCATTCCAAATATTCGTAAACTGCCAGATGGCGACAACCACAAAGCTTGTGATCGATAAAGGAATCATAATATGGCGGAAGATTCCAAGAAAGCCTGCCCCATCAATCTGGGCACTTTCAATCATTTCATCCGGAATATTCGCGTAGAAGTTACGGAACATAAGTGTTGTGATCGGTAAACCGTATACGACGTGGACAAAGATTAACCCAGTGATGGAGTTATATAGGCCAACCTCACGTAAAAACTGAATCAACGGTATCAAAATACTTTGGTATGGAATAAACATTCCGAACAGAATAACCGTAAACAGGATATCTGCGCCTTTGAATTTCCATTTTGCTAAAACATAACCGTTCATGGCACCAAGTAAAGCTGACAATAGTGTTGCTGGAATCACAAGGTAGAACGAATTCAATAAGTTTGGTGCAAGCTTTTCAAATGCCTCCGCATAGCCGCTGAAATCTAGAGCTTTTGGTAGCTCCCACATCGTTGCGAGTGTGACCTGGTCAAATGGCTTTAAGCTTGTGATCACCATAACGTAAACCGGCATGAGGAAGAAGAGGCTCATGGCGATTAGGATGAGATAAATAATTGGTTTGCTGATTCGTTGTAGCACCATGTTATGCTTCCGCCTTTCTGCTGTGGATTAAGTATGGGACGATGAAGATCGCTACTGAGACAAGCATGATAATCGCGATCGCCGCTCCGTTTGCATAGTAGTTGCCACGGAATGTTGTTTCAAACATATAAACTCCTGGTACGTCTGTAACAAAGTTTGCGCCAGGACCTGTCATCGCATAGATTAAGTCAAAGATTTTTAGTGAGATATGAGCCATGATAATAATGACACTTACTGTGATTGGACGTAATAATGGCAGAATAATTTTACGATAGATTAAGAATTCTGACGCACCGTCCATACGGGCTGCTTCTCTCACTTCATCAGGAATTCCGCGTAAGCCCGCAAGATACATCGCGAGTGAGAAGCCTGTCATTTGCCAGACCGCTGCGATGACAACCGCCAATAAAGCTACTGGAATTCCGAATTCAATTTTCCCCCACTGAAAGCCCGCAAGAATATTTGTGTCCGTGTACCACTTCGGATTCATGCCTAATTTATTTAAAAACAGGTTTACTCCTGTTGATGGGTTTAATAGCCATTGCCACACAACCCCTGTTACGACAAATGATAAGGCCATCGGAAAGAAGAAAAGGTTTCGAAAAATTGGTTCCCCTTTAATTTTTTGGTCAAGTAAGATTGCCAGTCCCATTCCACTTATAATGACAAAGCCAATGAATAAAACGGTGAAAAAGATTGTGTTCCGCAAGTCAGCTTGGAAACGGAAATCCTGGAATAGATAGATATAGTTTTTCAAGCCTGCAAATGAAAAGTCAGGTACGAGTGAGTTCCAATTACTAAAGGATACATAGCCGGTCCAGCCGATAAATCCGTATACAAAGATTAAAATAAGAATGAATGATGGCAGGATAAAGCCGATTGCCATAAGATGATCACTTGATAGCTTTTTCTTTTTTGGCAGGGATGTGACCGCCTGTTCTGCTGTATGTGTAGGTTTGACTGTTTCCATCTGCTTTCTCCTCCTTTATGAGAGGTCATTCAGGAATCGTTCCCCTATTAAGGTGGACGTTTCCTGAATGACCTCTTTTAGAAAGACAATTTTCTAAAAAGATTGGTGCTATAGTTAGACTGTTTTCGCATACTTTGTTGTTTTTAAGAAAGGTAACCGTAAGAACAAGTTCGTTCCATTGCGCTCAAGACACA
>DASQMK010000132.1:0-4760 GCA_035645575.1 Metabacillus sp. | reverse complement strand
GAATGTGATGTACTAAACGTTGAAAGTGTTAAAAAAGCAGAGCAGAAAATCTATGAAACTTATGGGAATTATCACGTGTTGATTAATGGTGCAGGCGGGAACCACCCAAAGGGTGTAACCTCTAAGGAAATCTTTGAAATCACTGATTTAGATAATAGTGAAATCACTACTTTTTTTGACCTAACAACAGAAGGGTTTCAATCAGTCTTTAATTTAAATATTATCGGTACGTTGATTCCGACGCAGATATTTGCAAGAAGAATGGTTGAAACGAAAGGGACGATCATCAATATTTCATCGATGAGTGCACCGAGCCCCATGACAAAGGTTCCTGCGTATAGCGCAGCGAAATCAGGGATTGAGAATTTTACAAAATGGCTTGCAGTTCATATGGCAGAGACAGGTATTCGTGTAAACGCAATTGCACCTGGATTTTTTCTCACAAAGCAGAATGAGAGATTATTAAAAAATGAAGATGGTAGTAATACCGAGAGAACAGAAAAAATCTTAGCACACACTCCAATGAGAAGACTTGGGAATCCAGAAGATTTATTAGGTACACTTTTATGGCTAATTGATGATAATTCAAGTAGATTTGTGACTGGAATAAGTGTGCCTGTTGATGGAGGATTTATGGCTTATTCTGGTGTGTAGGACTATGTAAAGTAGGGATTTAAAGATAATGAACAATCTTTTGTAGAAAAAGAAAGATTCATGAAAAAAATTTTAAAAAACTTAGTTTATTCAATAGACAAACTAACTGGTGAATGGTACTATATTGGTGTAAGGAACAAATAAGATAAATTTAAGGAAAAAAGACTTAACAAAAACTATTTGTAATATGGTAAAGTTTCATTATTGGAAGCGGTATCAAATAGTTTGGGAGTTTTAAAGTTTATTAAATCAGGAGGCTTATAACATGGCTTATTTTGAAAACGTTAACCAAATTAAATTCGAAGGACCTGGTTCTGCAAATCCATTATCATTTAAGTACTATAATCCTGAGGAAGTTATCAACGGGAAAAAGATGGAGGATTTACTACGCTTTTCAGTTGCTTACTGGCATACATTTACAGCAGATGGATCTGACCCATTTGGTGTAGGTACTGCTATTCGTCCATGGAATCATTTACAAGGCTTAGATTTAGCGAAAGCTCGTGTAGAGGCAGCATTTGAATTTTTTGAAAAGCTTAATGTACCATTCTTCTGCTTCCATGATGTAGATATTGCACCAGAAGGAGCAACATTAGCTGAATCAAATAAAAATCAAGATGTAATCGTTTCGATGATTAAAGAATATATGAAAACAAGCAAAACAAAGTTGCTTTGGAACACTGCGAACATGTTTACAAATCCACGATATGTTCATGGGGCTGCAACTTCTAACAATGCAGACGTTTTTGCTTACTCAGCTGCGAAGGTTAAAAAAGCGCTGGAAGTTGGTAAAGAATTAGGTGCGGAAAACTATGTATTCTGGGGCGGCCGTGAAGGGTATGAAACACTTCTAAATACAAACATGGGATTAGAATTAGATAATCTTGCTCGTTTCTTCCATATGGCAGTAGATTATGCAAAAGAAATTGGTTTTGATGCACAATTCCTTATTGAACCAAAACCTAAAGAACCTACTAAGCACCAATATGATTTTGATGTAGCGACTGGATTAGCGTTCTTACAAAAATATGATCTAGAAGATCATTTCAAATTTAACATTGAAGCAAACCATGCAACACTAGCA
Organism: Metabacillus sp.; assembly: GCA_035645575.1. GTDB lineage: Bacteria > Bacillota > Bacilli > Bacillales > Bacillaceae > Metabacillus. The sequence goes on along the minus strand of DASQMK010000132.1, from coordinate 3,022 downwards.
GGTCACACATTTGAGCATGAATTACGTGTAGCACGTGAAAACAACATGCTAGGATCTGTTGACGCAAACCAAGGTGACACGTTACTTGGCTGGGATACTGATGAATTCCCAACAGATTTATACTCTACTACATTAGCAATGAATGAAATTCTTAAAAATGACGGCTTAGGAACAGGTGGATTAAACTTCGATGCAAAAGTAAGAAGAGGTTCATTTGAAGCTGAAGATCTTTTCCATGCACATATTGCAGGAATGGATACATTTGCGATTGGTACAAAAGTTGCAAATAAACTTATCCAAGATAAAGTTCTTGATAACTTTGTTGAAGAAAGATATAGCAGCTATACTAAAGGAATTGGATTAGAAATTGTCGAAGGAAAAACAAACCTTCGTAAGCTTGAAGAATATGCTTTACAATTACCAGAAATCAAAAATGCTTCAGGCAGACAAGAGCGATTAAAAGCAATTGTAAACCAATACATCATTGAAACATTAGCGAATGTAACTGTTTAATTGTACTAGTTCGTCAAAATAAAAGGCAAGCGCCTTAGTTAGCCCCGATAATCATAAGACGATTTGGAATAGAAGGCGTTCTTTGCATTTAATTCCAAATTGGCTTGTGACCTCGAGGCAGTCTAAAATCGCGACGTCCTGTCGCAACCTGCACTTGCACGTCCTGTGCTTCGGGGCTAGGCGCTGGAGTTAAATACCGAAACTAAGTACAAAACTAAGTACAAAACTAAGTACAAAACTTAAATATTCTGATCCTATAAAAAAGTAGGATGACTCACAATAGTAGGACCAAGATAAATAGAAAAAGAGTCAAATTAATTCCTTTTGGTCACAATGGTTATCAGCGACGAAAAACCTTGTGGAGGGAATTAATTATGACTCAACTTCAGTTTAACCTAAATCTTGACAATTTAAAAGAATCTGTTATGAATTCTGATATTGATGCTGTCATCAAAGCTTCGATTGTCCTTGTTTTAAATTCTGTGATGGAGAAAGAACGGGATGACCACTTACAGGTTGGAGCTTATGAACGTTCTTCTGACCGATTTGATTCTCGTAACGGCTACTATGATCGTGACCTCATTTTAAGTATTGGTAGGGTAACTTTGAAGGTTCCTCGTACACGCAAAGGGGATTTTTCACCTTCCCTCTTTGAAAAATATGCACGCTGTGACCAAGCATTTGTTCTTTCCATGCTTGAAATGGTGGTAAATGGTGTATCTACTCGAAAAGTAAAAAATGTTGTTCAACAGCTTTGTGGAGAAAGTGTCTCAAAGTCATTTGTATCTTCCCTTACTGAAAAGCTAGATCCAATCGTTCAAGCATGGGCTAATCGACCATTGAATACAACCTATTATCCCTATATTTTCGCAGATGCCATGTATATCAAAGTACGTGAACATCATCGTGTGGTACCAAAAGCTGTCTATATTGCGACTGCCATAACAGGAGACAACCGACGAGAAGTTCTAGGTATAAGAGTAGATCATGTTGAAAGTTATGATGCATGGAAAGCATTTCTGCTGCACCTTCAATCACGAGGCGTTCAATCTCCAAAGCTATTTATAACCGATGCACACGCTGGCCTAAAGAAGGCTCTAAAAGAGGTCTTTGTTGGAACTGTTTGGCAACGCTGTACAGTCCACCTAAAGCGAAACATCTTTAATGTGATGCTAAAAGAAGGGGATTGAAGAAGAGAAACTAGGGTTAAAGAGAATCTTTGAGGCTGTTAGTGTCGAAGATGCAAGACAGTTTAAAGATGAATTTCTTGAACGTTTTGGAGACAATCCTAAACTTGAGAAAGTCATTCAAACATTAGAGGATGGCTTCGAAGATGCCGTTCAATACTTAAATGAACCAGTTAGATTTCAACAATATATACGAAGTACCAATTCATTGGAGCGCCTCAACCAAGAGGTAAGAAGAAGAGAACAAGTCATCCGGATATTTCCGAATAATCAATAGTTTAACAACCCCTGGCTTGCCCTCCAGGCTACCATGCCCACACCTCAATGTAAATTCGAAATGATTCTTGCTTACCATACACATTTTTTAAATAAGCTGAAAATCATTGTTGACACTTTTACACAAGAATAAGGACTTGACTTTTTTGCTTTGTCAAATGAAGAATATTCCCTCCAAATTTGGGAAGGCATGCCTGATGAAGAAGGAAGTGAATTACTGGCTGATGTACTATATCAAAAACCATCTAAGTGGAATGTATATCAAGAAGAAACATATCAATTATCTAAGCGGCTTCGTGGAATTACATCATTGTGCTTTGTTCTTAACCAGAAGGTGCATATAAAAGGATTTACATTCGAGAATAAGAATAAAGCGTTTGAAAAGAATATGGCAACAGATTGTAACCATATTTATGGAGATACCTTTACCATTACAGCTAATAGTATTGAAGGTATAGGAAATAATGTATCACTTGAGTTTGATGATATGAATTTTACCAGTGATGGCACAACGAAATTGACCATATTTGGTCGATCACATCATGATAAAAATACGATTCAAATTTTGTTTTCAGGTGATGAAGGGGAATCTAAACAGATTATTGAATTCGCAAAATCTGATGAATATGAAGAAAGGGTTTCCAATCTAGAAAAGATAACAGGCAAACAAAAAGTGACCTTCATTTTTTTACCAGGATGTCATTTTAATTTTGGATGGTTTTATTTTGAAAAATAAACAATTATGATTAGAGGCGGATGTTAGTATAAAAGTCGATTTCCATTTAAGGGAATCGACTTATTTGTCGCATGTAGTAATAATGTCCTACAAAAAGAAATCTAAAGAATAATTAACTAGGTGAATAGTCTTTTTTTAGAATATCAGACAAAATACATGGTTATTCTCGTGGAAAATTGTTATAGTAATTTCAGTGGAAAAGAATTTACAATTAATAGTAAGTGAAGGTCGGATACAATATGTTATCAAAATCATCAATTTTAGAAAGAGTTTTTTTTCAATCAAGGATTCCACAAATGATTTTTGAATA
>DASQMK010000131.1:0-1822 GCA_035645575.1 Metabacillus sp. | reverse complement strand
AATTTGCTCCAGTAACAAGTCCTGTTAATAATTGAAAGTGGCTTGTTTTTGTAATGTAATCTATAACTTCATAGAGATTTGCACCAAAAGTAGCAGAATGGTGTGCTTCTGCTGCATCAATTACCCCTTGTTGAAGCCCCGGATAGACTTCAGACCATGCCAATCCAACAGGACTTGCACCCATTGCTGATACAGTTTCTAACGATATGGGAGCACCTGCAGTTCTTAATTGAATTCCTTGAAGATCCTCTGGTTTCTCAATTTTTTTATTTGTTAATAAATGACGGTCCCCTTGATACCAGTTAAACGATAAAACTTGCAGATTGTGTTCCTGTGCTAACTTTTCTTCCCATCCTTTAAATAAATCAGACTTCACAACTTTATTTGCTTCTTCATAGCTATCAACAACGTAAGGGGCTGATAAAATCCCTATTTCAGGTACCATCTCTGCTAGTCGTCCTGCATCAGTAAGAACAGCAACATTTGCTCCAATCTTTGCCTGCTCTAGGATATCCTTGTCTTCACCAAAGGAACCGCTTCCAAAAATCTCAATATTCACTTCGCCATTGGTTTTTTCTGATACACTTTCTTTAAGTGCAACTAAACCTTGATAAATTGGATCTGTTTCCGTAAGTGCTGTACCTACTTTTAAGGTGTACACTTCCCCTTTTTTGTCAGAGCTTTCACCATTAGAAGCCTTTTGACCACATGCAGTTAACAATAACATTGCAAAAACTAATATCAATGGAAATACACATTTTTTCATTTTCATCAAAAACATCCCCCTAAACAATTTTTATATTTAAATGCAGTTTAATCTGAATTCCCCCAAAACATATAAAGCGCTTACAAAATATAAAAAATTTTTCACTTGAAATATTTTTTATATTCGTTCTTAAGGTCCTCTTGTTCAAAGGTTAATTTTTTTAAATGATCTTCCATAGTTTTTTCTGCAAGGTTAGGGTTCTTCTCTTTAATTGCTAAAGTAATACCCTCATGCTGAGTTAGGATTAAATCCCAATTATAGTTAGCTGCTAAGCTTAACATTCTTATCCTATTTAAGTGCGCATTCATTTGTTGTATCACTGCCCAAATTCTTTCTTTTCCACATCCCATAGTAATCGTGTAGTGAAATTCTTCATCTAATTCAAATAATTTGGTATAGTTCTTTTCCTCTACACAAAGTTTCTGCATAGTGATATTTGCTTCTAGTTTAAGAATGTGTTCATTTGAAAAATTCTCACAAGCGACTCTTACAGCAGCTCTTTCCAAATGTTCTCTAATAAACCTTGCTTCTTCCACATGGTACATATCAATAAGTGATATAAATGTACCTCTTTGAGGATAAACTTCCAACAGTTCCTCCTGAGTTAATTTGACAAAAGCCTCTCGAACAGGAGTTCTACTTACCTGGAGCCACTCGGAGATCTCCTTCTCAGAAATATTTCTTCCTGGCTCTAACTTGAGTGAGATAATATTTTCTCTTAGTACTTCATAAACAAAATCTCTTGTGGAATAATTATTTATTTTCTTTTTTAAATCTACACTTAGCATTGGATTATATCCTCCTTAATGTATGTCACTATAGTACCACATTTGTATACTTGTATGGTAGTATTTTTTAGAATTTTTTAAATATTCCTTTTAAATTGGTGTCTCTCTAGAGATTGTTTAGACAAGATAATCACTTGAAAAATTTTACTTGAGAAATGCCTCTCACATTTTTGTACCGACAGACTTAGCGAGAAATAAAAAGGAAATGTATATTTTATTCACACCTATTTAACATAATTGGACTTATCGGTATTAAAAAAGGATCTTC
>DASQMK010000130.1:0-1759 GCA_035645575.1 Metabacillus sp. | reverse complement strand
CGTAGTTTTATCGCCCATTCCGTCAGATCTTAATGCAATTTGAATATTCATCTTATCTTCTTTTGTTGGAATATAATCTTCCCAAAGTGAGGTCTTAGCTGATACCGAAAGAAAATCTTGTTCCGTTAGCTCTTCAATCGGCTTTGCATTAAATTCAGTTAGTAATTGAACCATTTTTTGATTCAAAACACCTTCCATCTTATCACCTAATACGCCTTCGATACAAGCATATGTTGTAGGATTTTCATGAAAAATGTCGAATGATCTTTGTTCGAAGAATGTATCGATGTCATTCCAATTGCTTTTAGTACCTGTACCTATGACCTCATAAAGGATATACGATTTCTCTTGATCATTTGTGAGGGTGGCGAGAAACTGAAGCTTTTCAGTAATATCTCTTTCTTTATTTTCATAAACACCGATCGCTTTAAACACATCGTCTTCCTGTTTAAACGTCCAAGTATATTGACGATATTGCTTAGTCATTAGTTTCAATTCTTGTATAGATTTATTTTCGACAAACTTTTTTGAATAAAGAGACCATTTTGAAATCTCAATATTCTCGTTTTCCATACTTTCTGCTATCGTTGATAGTTTTGATTGATTCTCAGCTGCTCCTATATGATTGGCTACTAAACAGAAGATAATTGATAACGTTAAAACCATAATTCCTATCCCTTTATTTCTCATATACGGTCACTTCCTCTCCTTAGTAACATTGTTACCGGATTATCAGTGTCCATACGTGGAAAAACTCGTCAATATTAGACATGGAGGAATTATTTTTCTTGTTTCCCGTTATCCCAAACATCCATCTACATCATCCCATATGTAACATACATTCCCTATTTTAATTGGTAGAAAACTCTTCTTTAAAATAGTGATGGAAGTTGCTGTGACCATAATAAATAATCAAGAAAAAAATTACTTACCATAGATCCAATGGCGATGGTTAACAATATAAGAAGTACTCTCGCTTGAATCACTTTGCCCGCTTTTATCCATTTATCAATATTTAGTGCTTGCAAGGCCCACCACGTTACAATAATAAAGGCCAGGTGCACAATCATACTGATTAAAGCCAGTTGTCCATAATCGGGCATACTTCACCCCTCCACTTATCCTCGTATGATGAGAATAATGCATATTCTATAAAGACACACAGCAATTTCAATCTTACCTCATTTAAGCCAAAAAGCAACCTCATATTTTCCTATTTAGTTATGAAACTTTTTCCATGACCTGGTATTTCTACGGTATACCCTTGACTATTATATAAAGAAATTCCTGTTACATGATTGATTTTTGTTTTTAACAAAAATTTAATGAATATGGTCTTTTAATTTTACAATAGGACACACATTATCTATTTTACTACGTGCGGTTATCTATTATATTCTTCATTTATGAAATAATTGTTACAGATTTGTTTTTGCGGTTATATGCTATCCTTTTGAAGAATTTCATTTAAAAAGGGGAATTAGGTGCAACTCATTTTGATCATGAAGATGAAAAGCAACTACATTCTTTTGATAAATAATATTTGCACTGCATAAGCAATTTATTACAATTTTCGACAATAATATATGGTACTATAATAATTCTCTATATTAGAATACTATTTGATTAAAAAAGGATGGTGCAGAATTTAGGCACCATCCTTTTTTATTATTTCGTTACATCTAAACGATTGATTGCACGTTTTAATGCTAATTCAGCTCGTTTGAAATCGATATCGTCTGTTTTTTGATTTAGACGC
>DASQMK010000129.1:0-8360 GCA_035645575.1 Metabacillus sp. | reverse complement strand
ATATTAGGAAGTCAGACGGTGAGATCGAAATCTTGACCTCACATATCCCTTATCCTATAAGAACGGGAAGTAGCTCAGCTTGGTAGAGCACTTGGTTTGGGACCAAGGGGTCGCAGGTTCGAATCCTGTCTTCCCGACCATATTAATTTTCAACATGGGGCCTTAGCTCAGCTGGGAGAGCGCCTGCTTTGCACGCAGGAGGTCAGCGGTTCGATCCCGCTAGGCTCCACCATATAAAACTAACTATGCAATAACTTGGCGGTGTAGCTCAGCTGGCTAGAGCGTACGGTTCATACCCGTGAGGTCGTGGGTTCGATTCCCTCCGCCGCTACCAATTTTGGACCTTTAGCTCAGCTGGTTAGAGCAGACGGCTCATAACCGTCCGGTCGTAGGTTCGAGTCCTACAAGGTCCACCATATGATTTTATACGGAGGAATACCCAAGTCCGGCTGAAGGGATCGGTCTTGAAAACCGACAGGGGTGTCAAAGCCCGCAGGGGTTCGAATCCCCTTTCCTCCTCCATATGTTTTTATTGTCAGATTGAAGAAAACAACAAATAATATACTCTTTATTATCGCGGGGTGGAGCAGTCTGGTAGCTCGTCGGGCTCATAACCCGAAGGTCGCAGGTTCAAATCCTGTCCCCGCAACCAATTTAAGTTGACGATGCTACGTAGATTATTCTTCTTAGCTAGGAAACATAGTAGTGCTGAAGAGTGCAATCAATAATGGTCCGGTAGTTCAGTTGGTTAGAATGCCTGCCTGTCACGCAGGAGGTCGCGGGTTCGAGTCCCGTCCGGACCGCCATAATGATATATTTAAACTACTTTTTATTACTATCCATATATTATGTAAGAGGGTTTTGATAAGCGAAAAGGTCGAGGAAACGACTGAGTGAACACCGGAGCGTATGTAAATACATGAGGATGTGAACGAAGGAGTTAACGAAGAGATTTGAAGCTTAGCGCAAACCGTAATCTAACTAATTATGGCTCGGTAGCTCAGTTGGTAGAGCAATGGACTGAAAATCCATGTGTCGGCGGTTCGATTCCGTCCCGAGCCACCACTTAATAAAATAATGGCGGTTGTGGCGAAGTGGTTAACGCATCGGATTGTGGTTCCGACATTCGTGGGTTCGATTCCCATCAGCCGCCCCATATAAAACGCGGGTGTAGTTTAGTGGTAAAACCTCAGCCTTCCAAGCTGATGATGAGGGTTCGATTCCCTTCACCCGCTCCATAAATAAATGGGCCTATAGCTCAGCTGGTTAGAGCGCACGCCTGATAAGCGTGAGGTCGATGGTTCGAGTCCATTTAGGCCCACCATTTATTTTTTATTCCGCAGTAGCTCAGTGGTAGAGCTATCGGCTGTTAACCGATCGGTCGCAGGTTCGAATCCTGCCTGCGGAGCCATATGGGGAAGTACTCAAGTGGCTGAAGAGGCGCCCCTGCTAAGGGTGTAGGTCGTGTAAGCGGCGCGAGGGTTCAAATCCCTCCTTCTCCGCCAGTTTCATATTATTTATTACGGCCCGTTGGTCAAGCGGTTAAGACACCGCCCTTTCACGGCGGTAACACGGGTTCGAATCCCGTACGGGTCATCAAAAAAACACTGTAGAATTACAGTGTTTTTTTGTTTGTTCTAAAACTAGAAACTACTAGCTTAGGATATGATTCGCATAGTTGTGCATAAGTACACTTTTTCTTGTGTCTTTGCCTTATTAAGCCCGCAACTACTATTAGAAAATAAAAATGTTAAGGTGAACTAAGGCTTTGCCATTAGTACTTATCGATAAATCATCAAAATCAAAAAAGAACTATTTGTTTCATGCCATTTTATGTTTCCTTCTACTAATCCTTTTCAAATATCTTTTCATAGCAATATCTCTTAACCAAATATCATTTAAATCTTAATAAACTAGAGGTAAAACTATATAAAATGATTTACTAAAATATTTTACTTCCTTTTGTTCTCTTATGTGAATTCATGCAATGTCCTCCAGAATTCAAAAAATCTTCAACATTTCTTCTGAAAAAAATTCAACAAAATCCAACAAAAAGTCGAAAAAAAATGTTTTTCTTCTATAATATTAACCCTGAATCTAAAGGTGTTTTCTACCTGTAAAACCGATTTCGCTGTCAAAAACTATATTATTCTTAATGATTCAATTTTTTCCTTTTCATAAGGATGGTACCTGTTTTCCTCGAGTATCACACTACTATATTAAATTTCTCTTAAATTTTAAAAGAATAATAATAAAAATATAATGTTATGTCCTTGTAGGTTTATGTCGGAAAAAAGAACGTTTTCATTAGAGGGATTCATTTGTAAGTCTTGAATCTTTAGCATAGATAATAATAAGTGAAAGGGTGAATTCAGTGACCGTCATGTCTCCAACAGACTACGATATTCATTTGTTTCATGAGGGACAGTCTTTTGAAAGCTATCATGTTTTTGGTGCACATCTTCAAGAACAGAATGGTAAAAAAGGTACGTCCTTTTGTGTGTGGGCACCACATGCAAAGCAAGTTAATGTAGTAGGGAATTTTAACAACTGGAATGGGCAAAATCATCAAATGAAAAAAATGAATGAGGAGGGGATTTGGAATTTATTTATTGAAGAGGTTCAAGAGGGTGAGATTTATAAATATGAAATTATCACATCAAATGATGAGATTTTATTAAAGGCAGATCCGTATGCTTTTCAATCAGAAGTAAGGCCGAATACTGCATCAGTTGTTACTGATTTGTCAGGTTTTAAGTGGACAGATCAAAAATGGAAAAAAAGGAAGCGTCAAAGGCAACCGTATGATCGTCCTTTAGCGATATACGAGGTCCATTTAGGGTCTTGGAAGATAAAAGGGGAAGAAGAGCTATATAGTTATAGAGAGTTATCAGATATGCTCATACCATACGTATTGGAACATGGCTTTACGCATATTGAACTTCTGCCTATCATTGAACATCCTTATGATCGCTCATGGGGATATCAGGGTACAGGGTATTATTCTGCAACAAGTCGCTTTGGTACTCCAAAGGATCTAATGTATTTTATCAATGCATGCCATGAAGAAAATATTGGTGTCATCATTGATTGGGTTCCAGGCCATTTTTGTAAAGATGCTCATGGACTTTATATGTTTGATGGGGAACCAACTTTTGAATATGCCAATGAACATGATCGTGAAAACTACATTTGGGGTACAGCTAATTTTGATCTGGGAAAAACAGAGGTACAAAGCTTTTTAATCTCAAATGCGTTGTTTTGGATTGATTACTTCCATGTTGATGGCTTTAGAGTTGATGCTGTTGCAAATATGTTGTATTGGCCAAATTCTAATGAATTAGTAGAAAATCCTTTTGCTATTACATTCTTAAAGAAATTAAATGAAGCTGTTTTTGCGAAAGATCCAGATATATTAATGATTGCTGAGGATTCTACTGATTGGCCGATGGTTACCGCTCCTACCTCGTCTGGTGGTCTTGGCTTTAACTACAAATGGAATATGGGTTGGATGAATGACATTCTTTCTTATATGGAGGCCTCTCCAGAGAATAGAAATGAACTCCATCATAAAGTAACATTCTCCCTTATTTATGCTTTTTCTGAAAACTTCATTTTACCTTTTTCCCATGACGAAGTTGTCCATGGAAAAAAATCATTATTAAATAAAATGCCAGGTGATTATTGGCAGAAGTTTGCTCAATTAAGACTCTTATATGGATTTATGTTTACACATCCAGGCAAGAAACTTTTGTTTATGGGAGGTGAATTTGGTCAGTATGATGAATGGAAGGATTTAGAGCAGCTAGACTGGATGTTGGATGATTATGAAATGCATAACAAAATGAGAGTTTATTTCAAACAACTACTTTCTATCTATTCAAAGCAGAAGCCCCTCTTTGAATTGGATCATTCAGATGAAGGGTTTGAGTGGATTGATGTGAATAATCGGGATCAAAGTATTTTTTCTTTTATCCGTAAAAGTAAAAAGGAAAATGAATTTCTTGTTGTTATATTGAATTTTAAGCCTATTGTTTACCATGATTATAAAATTGGAGTTCCAGCAAATACAGAGTATGTAGAGATGATAAATACTGATGCAATAGAGTTCGGAGGATCTGGCCAAACGAATCCAAAGAATTTAAAAGCCATTGAAGGAGAATTTCATGGAAGGCCTTATCATCTTTTAATGACAATTCCACCATATGGAGCAGTTATTTTACGTGCAGTCAAAAAAAGAGGGGAGAATAAATATGGGAAGAAAACAATGCGTCGCAATGTTACTAGCAGGAGGTAAAGGGAGCCGATTAAGCTCACTTACAAAGAATTTGGCAAAGCCAGCTGTTCCATTCGGAGGAAAATATAGAATTATAGATTTTACTTTAAGTAATTGTACTAATTCAAGTATTGATACAGTGGGTGTACTAACGCAGTATCAGCCACTCGTCTTGAATTCATACATAGGAATAGGCAGTGTGTGGGATTTAGACAGAAAGAATGGTGGGGTAACAGTTCTACCTCCTTACTCTGAATCCTCTGAAATGAAGTGGTATAAAGGAACAGCAAGTGCAATCTATCAAAATATAAACTATATCAAACAATATGATCCTGAATATGTATTAATTTTGTCAGGAGACCACATTTATAAGATGGATTATTCAAAAATGCTAGACTACCACATTGAAAAGAATGCCGACGCTTCAATATCTGTCATTGAAGTTCCTTGGGAAGAGGCAAGTCGTTTTGGCATTATGAATACAAATGAAAACATGCAGGTAGTTGAGTTTGATGAAAAGCCAGCTAATCCTAAAAATAATTTAGCTTCTATGGGAATCTATATTTTTAAATGGTCTATATTAAAAGAATATTTAGAAATGGATGAACGGAATCAGGATTCAAGCCATGACTTTGGAAAAGACATTATTCCACTGTTACTTGATGAAAAGCGCAATGTGATTGCATATCCATTTAAAGGCTATTGGAAGGATGTAGGAACAGTAAAGAGCTTATGGGAAGCAAATATGGATTTACTTAATGAGGATTCAGAGTTGAATTTATTTGATCGGGATTGGAAGATCTATACGGTTAATTCCAACCATCCCCCACAGTTTATTGCTGAAGATGCGGTTGTAACAGATTCATTTGTAAATGATGGATGTGTCGTTATGGGGAATGTCAATCATTCAATATTATTCCAAGGCGTTACGATAGGAAAAAACACAGTGGTGAAAAATTCAGTCCTCATGCCAGAGTGTATGATCGGAGAAAATGTAATTATTGAGAATGCTATTGTACCTAGCGGTATTGAAATTCCAAATGGGACTGTCATTTGCCCTGACTCAAACTCAGATGAAGTTCTCCTAATAACGGAAGAAATCATTGAGGAAATCAATGCGATGGTAGAAGGCAAAGTAATCTAACACTAGAAAATGACAAAATAGTATGGAATAGGGAAGCTTTTTATTCATTATGTATTTCTTATCTTGTCTTTATCTCTTCTTTATTTATACCCTGCATGATGAAAAAGCAAACCTATTTCTTTAAAGGGGAGTAATGATATGAGTAACAAATTATTGGGAATTATTGATGCAACAGCACACAAACCGGAAATTGAAGACTTAACCATGCATCGTTCATTAGCAGCTGTGCCTTTTGCTAGCAGGTATCGTGTTATTGATTTTGTGCTTTCAAATATGGTGAATTCTGAGATTGAGAGTGTTGCGATCTTTCCGAAATATTCTTATCGTTCATTAATGGATCATCTGGGCTCTGGTAAACAATGGGACCTTAACCGCAAGAAAGATGGACTGTTTTTCTTCCCATCACCACATCTCCACAACGAGTATGATGAGTTTGGGTCGTTTCGTCAATTTTCAGATCATATTGATTTCTTTTTAAGGAGCACACAAGAATATGCCGTCATAACAAATAGCTATACGGTTTGTAACATTGACTTTCAAACGGTATTAAAGCGCCATCTTGATAATGGCTGTGATATTACAGAAGTACGTAAAGATGGTCAGACGTTGCAGATGTACATAATGTCAACAAAACTCCTCATAGATCTCATTCATGATAAAGAAAAAACAGGTTGTAAAACACTTGCTGAAGTGATTGAAGAAAACCAAAATCATTGGACCATTTGTGATTATGAATTCCAGGGATATGCAGCTGTTATCGATTCTATGGCTAATTACTATAAACATAGTATGGATATGCTGAACCCAACGATTTGGAATGAAATTTTCACCAAAGATCGCCCAATCTTAACAAAAGCAAAAGATGAGCCGCCAACGAAATATGGCAAAGACGCGATGGTAAAGAACTCACTTATTGCCAATGGTTGTAAAATTGAAGGACATGTCGAGAATAGTATTATTTTTAGAGGTGTTCATATTGGGAAAGAAACAGTTGTAAAAAATAGTGTAATTATGCAGAAGACACAAATTGGAAATCATTGTTTAATAGAAAATATTATTACAGATAAAGATGTAAAGATCTTAGATTATTCAAATATAGCAGGTACGAAAAGTGAACCAACCATTTTAAGAAAAAGAACCACTCAAGGAGCGATGATGAACTCGTGAACGTACTTTTTGCAGTTTCAGAATGTGTACCGTTTGTAAAATCAGGTGGCTTAGCTGATGTTGCAGGTGCATTGCCAAAGGAATTAGTCAAGCTAGGCCATGACGTTAGAGTCATCCTGCCCAAATATAGCCTAATATCAGAAACTTTCCGAGATGAAATGACCAGAGTTAAAGAAGTGGTTGTTCCAGTTGGATGGAGACAGCAATATTGCGGAATTGAAACTTTGGAATATGAAGGAATTACGTATTATTTTTTAGATCATGAATATTATTTTTATCGTGACTCATTATATGGCCACTATGATGATGCTGAGCGCTTTTCATTTTTTTGCAGAGGTGTTTTAGAAGCTCTAAAGGGTATTGATTTCCAGCCGGACATTATCCATACACATGACTGGCACACTGGGATGATTAGTTATTTATTAAAAGCGGAATATCAAGAGCAAGATTTATATAAAGATATTAAAACTGTGTTTACGATCCATAACCTCCAATTTCAAGGTGTATTTCCATACAGTGTGCTTGGGGATCTTTTGAATTTAAAAGATGAGCATTTTTACGATTTAGAATTTCATGGTGATATTAGTTTTATGAAAGGTGCAATTAATTCTGCAGATTTCATTACAACTGTAAGTCCTACTTATAAAGATGAAATTCAAACTGCTTATTATGGAGAAAAATTAGAGGGGTTATTACAGTCTCATAACGAGAAATTACTCGGTATCGTAAATGGAATAGATGACACACTCTATAATCCTGAAACTGATAAACATATTACAGAGCCATATAGTGTCGACATGTTAAGTGAAAAAATGAAAAATAAGCAAGCTCTTCAAGCTAGATTTGGATTGCCGGAAAATGAATCAACCCCAATCATTTCTATGGTGACAAGATTGACGAAACAAAAAGGTCTCGATCTCATCAAGCGTGTGCTTGACGAAATACTTAGTGGGGATGTTCAAGTTATTGTGCTTGGTACTGGTGAAAAGGAATTCGAGGATTATTTCAGACATATGGAATGGGCATATCCATCCAAATTTAAGGCATACATAGGTTTTGATGAGGTGCTTGCACACCAAATATATGCGGGCTCTGATTTATTTCTCATGCCGTCAAAATTTGAACCATGTGGACTTGGGCAACTAATTGCCTTAAGATATGGCACAATTCCAATTGTAAGAGAAACAGGTGGTTTAAACGATACAGTGAACTCGTATCGCGAGGATGTCGAAGAAGGAAACGGGTTTACATTTAGAAATTTTAATGCTCACGATATGCTATACACGATTCAACGTGCAATTGATTTTTATCATCAAGAGGAAGTTTGGGAAAAGATAGTGAGAAACGCGATGACACAGGATTATAGTTGGGGGCAATCTGCATTAAAGTATGACCAGCTGTATGCTGATTTAATGACTAGGAGTGAAAGTCATGTTCTCTAACAAAGATCGTTTTAAAGAAAACTTTTTAAATAGGCTTGAAAGCATGTGTGGCAAAGGCTTTGAAGAAGCAACAAAACGTGACCAATACCACACGTTAGGGAATATGGTGAGAGAATACATTAGTTCAAAATGGATTGAAACAAATGAATTATATCGATCAGAAAATAAAAAACAAGTATACTATCTATCAATTGAGTTTTTACTTGGACGTTTATTAGGTCAAAATCTCTTAAGCTTAGGGATCAAAACCGTGGTTGAAGAAGGTTTAAATGAGTTAAACATTAGTTTGAAGGAAATTGAGGAGTGTGAATCAGATCCAGCACTAGGTAAT
>DASQMK010000128.1:0-2790 GCA_035645575.1 Metabacillus sp. | reverse complement strand
GATGAAATTCATCTCAAGTAAAGAGCACCCTATATTTTCCCCGCTTCATACTTAAAAAACGTATGTTTTCCTGCCCCGAACATAAACATGATAAAAGAAAATACTTGTGTAATAGAATAATTGATTAGTAAAATAAAGTGTAAGCGCTTCCTGACTCTTCGACAAACCAATTTAGAGCACATTTTTCAACTCAACGTGTAAAATATCATTAGGGGGAACTAAAATGAAAATGGAGTTAGTGCAACAACAGGCCTTAAAACTTAATATGACTCAAGAACTGCAACAAGCTATTTCACTTTTGCAATATTCCTCGTCAGAACTACTTTCATATGTGCAAGAGCTTACGATTGAAAATCCTCTAATTGAAGTAAAGGAGAGCAGGCAGTCTCCCTTTAGACAAACACGATCTTCCTCAAATAAACAATCCTTTATTGAAAATACAGTAAAAGAAGAAACAAATCTTCGTGATCATCTCCGACATCAGCTGATTGATTTTTCATTAACAAAGCAGGATAGAGCGTGTCTCGAATTGCTGATCAATGCATTAGATTTAAATGGTTATCTTAAGGACTCACTTGAAGATTTAGCACAAGTTATGAATGTGAACGAAGAGGTACTGGAAAGTAAATTGTATTTTCTCCAAAGTTTAGACCCAGCTGGAATTGGTGCACGCTCCCTTCAAGAGTGTATTTTACTCCAGCTTAGGCGTCTGCCAATTAGAAATGAGCTCGCGGAAACGATTATATCTGAACATTTTCGGCTGTTTGCAGAAAAGTCATGGAAGGAACTTGCGAAAATCCTAAAGATAAAGATTAGTCAAATTCAAGAAATTCACGAAGTTATCAAACAGTTAGAACCAAGGCCGGGTTTGAAATATGGAATAGATGATAGCTCATATGTGACACCAGATATGACAATCAAAAAAGTAAACGGGGCTTGGCATATCATTTATAATGATGAATTAATTCCACAGTTAATTGTTCATTCCCCAATGGAATCAATAGATAAGGAAGCTAAAAACTATTACGCGAAAAATGTTACACAAGGAAGATGGCTTCTCAGGGCGATAGAACAAAGAAAAGAAACAATGATGAATGTGATGAAAGAAATTTTAAAAAGACAGGATGATTTTTTTACCAAAGGGAAGAGCTTTTTAAAGCCTTTAACATTAAAAGATATTGCAGATGCACTAGACATTCATGAATCAACAGTTAGTCGAACGGTTAAAGACAAATTTGTTCTGACTCCACATGGCCTTATGAACATGAAATCCTTTTTCTCAACGAAGCTCTCAGAAGGACAAGGGGATGTTTCAGCAGTGTCTGTTAAGCTGAAACTAAAGGAAGTCATAGATTCTGAAAATAAGAAAAAGCCATTGTCAGACCAAAAAATAGCGAATACACTAAAAACGTTGTATGATATTGATATTTCCAGAAGAACGGTAACAAAGTATCGCGAACAATTAAATATACCTACGTCTTCAATAAGGAAAGAATATTAAAAAACGAAATGGAAGTGTAGGAAGCTGTGAAGAAAGTAGTCTTTTATTCGAAAGAGAATTGCCCATTATGTGATAAAGGATTAGCTATCATCCATGAACTGCAGGAAGAATCCAATTTTGAGTATGAAATAGTTGATATTTATAAAGATGATCGTCTGTTAGAGAAGTTTCAAATCATGATTCCAGTTGTTGAAATCGAGGAAGAAGTGGTCACATACGGGATATTGGATAAAGATTCCATAAGAAAGCGATTACTTTAAAAAGTCAGTAAACATTTCTTGAATATGCAATTTTCCCCTGTTAAAATAAAAATATGGCAAGGGGAGATTTTTTTTTGAGATGGTGGGACATAATACGTCACAGTGGGACCATTTAAGTCCAGATCGACTCAGAGAGGGATAGCAAAATGAAATCACTTATCGAAGTACAAAAAAAATTATTGCCTGACCTGTTGCAGGTTATGCAAAAACGCTATCAAATTCTTCAGTATATACGATTAATGCAGCCGATTGGACGCAGAAGTCTCTCAACTAGCCTAGGCATTAGTGAAAGAATTCTAAGAAATGAAGTTCAATTTCTGAAGGATCAAAATCTAATTGAGATTCATACTTCAGGTATGACCTTAACAGATGAAGGAACGTCTTTGCTAATTCACCTCGAAGAAATGATGAAGGATGTTTTAGGATTGTCTTCTTTGGAAAATACATTAAAGGAGAGATTCAATTTAAACAGAGTCATCGTAGTTTCAGGTGATAGTGATCAATCTCCATGGGTCAAAAAAGAAATGGGAAGAGCATGTGTAACATGTATAAAAGAGCGATTAAAGGGTAAAAATATCGTCGCTGTTACTGGTGGTACTACGCTGGCAGCAGTTGCCGAAATGATGACACCTGATAGTAAAAATCGTGATATTTTATTCGTCCCAGCACGTGGAGGATTAGGAGAAACAGTTGAAAACCAAGCGAACACAATTTGCGCTAAAATGGCAGAACGTGCGAGCGGGGATTATAGACTTCTCTATGCACCTGATCAACAGCTTAGTAAAGATGCATACCAGGCCATCATTGAAGAGCCGTCGATCAAAGAAACTTTAACAATCTTGAAATCAGCCAGTATGGTCGTTCATGGAATAGGGGACGCTAAAACAATGGCGGAGCGTCGAAAAACTCCGGAAGAGCATTTTCGGAAGATTATCGAAGGAAATGCTGTTGCAGAGGCTTTTGGTTATTACTTTGACCAACAAGGTGAGGTTGTACATAAGGTTCACACGGTCGGAATTCAATTAGATG
>DASQMK010000127.1:0-7248 GCA_035645575.1 Metabacillus sp. | reverse complement strand
TAAGTGAGAAATGTTTCTTCTCCCGATCCAAACTCTTCGGAATAAGAATTGTGACTTCATCCATTTTATCTAAAAAAGCTTCAAATGGCCTATTAATCTTTAGCAAGATGACACCCCCAAAAGAGAGTTTTAGTTTATATTATTAATTCACTATGAGATTTTTTTACAGCCACGGTTATTGGGCTTTCTCCTACAAGCTCGCCATCAGCCTCAACAGTTTGGACAGTATTTGTGTTAATGGTTATTTTCTCACATGTGAATTCAGTTATAGCTTCATGTTTTTGATGTTGACTTTTTTGATTAAATAAGAATAAGGAAATTAACTGTAAACGACTTATATTTTTGACTATCGTGATCGTTAACATTCCATCATTGGCCTTTGCTTGTGGGGCAATTTTTAATCTTGCCCAACGATATGGTTGATTAGATACCAGAAGAAACCACACATTTTCATATTGTGTCACCTCTTGTTCATCAGCCTTTATCATAATAGGAATTGGCTGATAATTCCATAATACCTTTAAAAAGCCTGTCATAAACCCTATGCGACCTAAAATAGGCATCATTGATTTCGTTTTCAGTAATTTTTCTTGTTCAATTACCTTTGTTGTTAGACCGATTCCAAGTTTGTAAATACATTTTCTATTGGTCCCTTTTCCTTCAAGTTGGTATTCAACAAGGGCTAGCTCGTTCACAGGTCTCCGCAACAGCTTGAGGATATCTTTTATGGCTTTTGATGGATTAGAGGA
The DNA here is from genome assembly GCA_035645575.1 of Metabacillus sp. Lineage (GTDB taxonomy): Bacteria > Bacillota > Bacilli > Bacillales > Bacillaceae > Metabacillus. The sequence continues at coordinate 6,499 of DASQMK010000127.1, read as the reverse complement.
TAAACTGTAATAACTACGTTTAGTTGTTCTTCCTGTATAAAGAAGGGCTATTTTCACTTTATGAAATCCACTTAAACCGTTTACAATTTCATTCATTGTCCCGTCTCCACCAATACCGATAATTGTTTTTAAATGATAGTCTTGTATGGTGGCAATTTGTCTAGCAAGAATTTCAGCATGTCCATGATATTCTGTATAAAAAGACCGATACGAAACCTTTTTTAACCCAAGTTCTTTTTTTACTTTTCTCCACACCTTTTCACCCTTACCAAATCCTGAATGTTGATTAATAATAAAAAATAATCCACTCATTCCTTGTAGCTCCATCTTCATCATAGTTTATGTACTTGTTTATGTATGTGTTCATGTCCCATCCCCAACTTCAAGCATTAAGTATGATTTTTATTTTTTGGGTCTAAACAAAAAGAAAACCCACCTACTGACTAGCCTGCTAGGAATAGACAAAGAGGTAGTTGGGCTTTTCATCGAATAACATTCTTTGCTTTAAACGTATAAAAAGGACAAAATCTTTTCATCTTGTCCTTTTCTCTTGTTTTTTAGATGAGTACTGCCTTTTTAGATCATCTAAGGTGTTTCTGTTTCATTCCATTCTTTACGGTAATAAGAGTTTGTTAAGCAGTGAGAAAGAAGTACCTGGGCTCCTTTTAATTGCGTATGTTTTAAAGGTGCGGATGCTTGTCTCAGTCGCTGGAACCATTCATTATATGACCGTTTATCCAGGATTGTTATATCATATGGAACAAAAGGATAATCGATATAGCCATTTCGGCTGATCACAAGTTTTTTTACCGTAAGATCAATATTGTTTGATGTAATGAGCGTTTGCACCACTGCTCCAGTTCGATTTAGACTTAGCAACGGATTGAGAATTTTTTTCTGATCCTCTCCTTTTCGAGCGATCCAAAATTTATCTTTTGATCCGGTAAAGACTGTGTCATTCTGTTGGTCAACAACTGTAATACAATATACTTCTGTTGTTCCAATGAGAATAATATCTAATTCAACAGGTGCATTTTTAAGTCTAAAAACAGGACGGTAGAGTAATAAATAGTGGTCCGGAAGGCGTTTAGCAAAATATTGTAATAGAAGATCTCTATATATTGCTTGATCTATAGATGATTTCTCACGAATAGTTGAACTTGCCCAACGAACTTGAAATCGAAAGATATAATCTAAAAATAAGTGCTTTAAATCTTCCTGGGTTCTCGGAATGGTTGTAAATGAAAATTGTAACTCATCATCTTCTAAGACAGCCTCTCTAATGAATGGCTTTACTTCCTTTGGCCGCTCTTCTTCCTTCGAAAATCTTTTTTTAAATTTTTCAAAGAATCTTCCCTTAGTTTCCTCTTGTGTATTGATTGGTTTTTCGCTTACTTTCATGACAGTGTGAAACATGTTATTTTCCCATGCCTTTGACACATTGTCCCATTGCTGACGTTTTAACCGAATAAACTGACTCGGATACCGATAAGCATCTATTTCATACCTTGAAATATAATCATAAAGTTTAATAATTTGCGCCAAATGTTTGCCAACTCCCTCTAAAAACATCACCTAGAACATAAATGATAAAATGATTGGGCAAAAAATACTAGTCATTATCGCACTTAAAGTCATTGATATAGAGCTTATTGCGCCTTCTACACTTCCGATTTCTAAAGCCCTAGCGGTACCAATCCCATGTGATGCCGTCCCAAATCCAATTCCAGTTGATATTGGGTGTTTCACCTTAAAAAGGTTCATGATATACGGTCCAAACATCGCTCCAGAGATCCCTGCAACCATCACGTACACCGCAGTAAGGGTTGGGGCTCCTCCACTCATTTCACTAATATCCATCGCAATCGGTGTTGTAACAGATTTTGGTGCTATAGAAAGAAGCAGCTCTTGATCTAATTGAAAAATAAACCCTAAAAATAGTCCGGTGGAAATACCAATAATGGCTCCTATACAAACACTAAACACGATATTTAGGAGATTTTTTTTTAACATTTCACGGTGATCAAATAATGGGATAGCTAATGCCACAACAGCTGGTCCTAAAAGTTTGGCCAACCATTCGCCTCCACTCATATACGTCTGATAAGGAATGTTGAAAATCAGTAAAATCCAAACAATAAGTAAGCTTGTTGTAAATATTGGGACAAGAATGGGATAAGTATAAAGGTGATAGAGTTTTTTCATTAAGAAAAAAATAAAAACTGTTAAAATAATAAATGCAACAGCGTAAATGATCGAACTCATAAATGTATCCCCTTCTGATGACAAAGATCTTTCCCTCTTTTTAACATCTTTTCACTAACAATTGCTGAGGTTATAAAGACTGACATTGTACTGACAAAAGAAATAATCAAACTGATAGATCCTAAGCCTCTAAACAAATCTAGATAATCGATTATCCCTACTGTAGCAGGAACAAAAAGTAATGGAAGGTTTTTCAATAGAAAAGAACTTCCCAAGGACAACCATTCTCGTTTTATTACATTTAAGGATAACGCTACAAACAAAAGTATCATTCCTATAATACTACCTGGAATTGGTATGTGGCTAATTATTTGAATCCATTCACCTATGAAAAAGATCAAATATAAACAAACGATTTGAAGAATAAAATAAACATACTTCATTACCTCTCCCCCCATCATATCGTTATTCTGGTTGTAGTAATGGAAAAATGTTTATTGCTTCATATTTTGGAATTCGATCAAGATGTGTTTGATATAAGTGAATCGATTTTACAAGGCTAGGAAAAGATTTATCATCAAACACATGATCAAGCCCTGGTGACTTAATAAATGGTTCATCTGAATTCCACTTTCTTGCCAACGTGATATGCGGGCGGAATGGTTTACGGTCAAGCTGAAATCCTACCTCTTCACTAGCCCTCACAATTTGTTTTTGCACCTGATGAAGTGATGATGAATTTTCCACACCGGCCCAAAATATTCTTGGTGATTCTGTTTTTCCAAAAATATCGATCCCTTTTAGTGAAATCTCAAACTGGTGACAATTTTTCATTGTTTCATCAACTCTTTTTACTAGCTCGTTTAATCTGCTACTTGGTTGAATATCTCCCAAAAAAGCTAATGTGATATGGTAGTCTTCTGGATGAACCCATGACTTAAAAGGCAATTTAGATTTATTCACATGTATCCAGTTTTGTAGAATGGCTCTATGCTTCTCTTCAATTGGTACAGCAAGGAAATAATGTCTCTTCATTGTAACCTCCAGATGATGTTTACTCTTTAAGTAAAACTGGAAAAATACAGATTCATATCTTTATTTTATCCCACAATGTCTCCCATTAAAAGAATATTAGCCAAACCATTTAAACTTGTTTAAACCGGTTATTGTGATATTTTTTTCATTACTGATATAATTTTATCAATCCTGATAACTAGTTGAATCAAAAACACGTAATTAGCTATAACCGAAAATGGAGTGATAAAACATGAAAGTTGTTTATAATATGTCGGAACTTATAGGAAATACCCCATTGGTGAAATTGAATAAAGTGAATCAAAAGGGCGGTGCAGCAATTTATTTAAAATTAGAGTTTTTCAATCCAAGTGGAAGCGTTAAAGACCGTGCTGCTTTTAACATGATCGTAGAGGCTGAGCGACAAGGGTTACTAAAACCAAACTCAACGATTATTGAGCCTACTAGTGGTAATACAGGAATTGGCATTGCAATGAGTGCAGCAGCACGAGGATATAAAGCAATACTTGTCATGCCTGATACGATGACAAAAGAGCGAATCAATTTATTAAAGGCATATGGAGCAGATGTTGTCTTAACACCTGGTGCAGAAAGAATGCCTGGCTCGATCAAAAAAGCAGAACAATTAGCGAAAGAAATACCTAATTCATTTATACCAATGCAATTCGAAAATCCCGCAAACCCTGATGCACATAGACATACAACTGCAAGAGAAATCATTGAGGCACTAAACGAAATTGGTAAACCTCTTTCCGCCTTTGTTGCAACAGCAGGAACTGGTGGAACGATTACAGGTACTGGAGAAGCACTGAAGGAGTATTATAAAAATTTGACTGTGCATGTTGTAGAACCAGCTGGATCACCTGTTCTGTCCGGCGGAAAGCCTGGAAACCATAAATTGGTTGGGACAAGCCCTGGCTTTATTCCACCTATATTAAATCAAAAAGTATATGATGAAATATTCAAAATTGAAGATGAGCAGGCATATGAAATTACTAGAAGACTAGCTCGTGAGGAAGGGTTATTAGTAGGACCATCATCTGGAGCAGCCTGCTTTGCAGCCATTGAAGTAGCCAAGCGTTTATCCCCGGAAGATATCGTCGTTTGTATTACATGTGACACAGGTGAACGCTATTTATCTAGTGATGTGTTTGCTTATTAAAAGCGAAAGCGCATTGGTCAGCCTAGGGCAAATAAGACGCAAATGAATAGAAGACGCTCTTTGTCTTCAATTCATTTGTGGGTAGACCCTAGAGGCAGTTAAAATCGCGACGTCAATCTCCACGAGTGCACTTGCACATCCTGTACTTCGGAGCTAGACACTAAAACTAAGTACAAAATTTCTTTCTTACCTTTCAAAAAAAAGATGACCATAAAAGTCATCTTTTCTTTTTTATTTTGCAAGCTCATAAATAGCTTGAGCATAAATAGCTGTTGCTTTTAGGAGGTCCTCAATTTCGATGTATTCATCCTTCTGATGAGCAACATCCGGACGGCCAGGGAATAAAGGCCCAAAAGCAACTCCCGCTTCTAATGACCTTGCATATGTACCTCCACCTATGGCAATTAATTCAGCGTGATCGCCTGTTTGCTCTTCATAAACTTTTTGAAGAGTTTGTATGAGAGGGTGATTTTTTTCAACATGATGAGGTTTCGAATCACCAAATGAGTGTAGATTAAATCCATTTAACTTTATGAAGCTTTCTTTTATTTGCTCCGAATTTCCTGTCACTGGGTAACGAATATTAATGCCAATTTGTCCAGGCTGATCATCTTGGTAAGAGATAATACCTACATTTAAGGTTAATTCACCACTTATATCATCTTTAAACGCTATGCCCAAATTATTTCCTCGAGTGTCACCTTCAAATTTTTCTATAATTGTATTCACGAAGTGTTGAGCTTTTAGGTCAAGCTCAAGCTTATGTAAAAATGTTGCTAACATGATTCCAGCATTTTTTCCATTATTCGGCTCCATTGCATGAGCAGATACACCTTCTACTGCTAATTTTATTGAGTTAGCTTCAAGATTATATTGTCCTTTCACCTCATTCTCCTCAAGAAATTTGGTGAATAATGTTTCAATCCTTGATAGATGCTCTTTACCTTTTAGTATTGCCTCTGAGTAATCAGGAACCATATTATATCTTCTCCCAGATTGAAAAGAGCTAAGAATAAGATCAGATTTTGGATCGTTAACAGCTTGAATATGTTGTTTAATTGTTAAGTCAATAAGTCCCTTTTCTGCGTGAATAATCGGAAAGTCCGCATCCGGCGCAAAGCCAAGTTCAGGCATTTTTTCATGTTTAAAGTAATGATCTACACAACGCCATTCACTTTCTTCATCTGTTCCAATGATCATTCGAACATTCTTTTTTAATGGTAAGTTAAGATCCTTTACGATTTTCATTGCGTAGAAGGCAGCAATTGTTGGTCCTTTATCATCCATTGCTCCTCTTGCAAAGATTTTTCCATCTCGAATATCTGCAGTGTAAGGATCAGTTGTCCAACCATCTCCTTCAGGTACCACATCTACATGACATAATATCCCGACAATTTCGTCTGAAGACCCTGATAATTCAATGTGACCAGCATATCCGTCCACATTTTTTACAGTAAATCCTGCCTTTTCGCCTAATTCGAGTAAATGTAAGAAAGCTTCGTTTATCCCTTCTCCAAACGGTGCTTCAGGTGATTGTGATTCCTCATCCAGAACACTTTTTATTCTTAAAAATGCTTGTGTATCGTTTATAAGTTCATCTTTTCTTTGATCAACTTCTTTCATCCAATCCATATGTAAACCTCCTATAATTATTTTTTGTATTCTACCACCATAGTAACATGCGCCATCACTAAATGAGAACATGCATACACCCTTCTGTAGTTTCTATCTATTTTTATTCAATTATCATAGAAATGCAAAAAGAAGAGAAAACTATTGCAATATAGATAAAAAACGAATAATATATAAGATGTTTTGAAAAATGTTCGTAAAACCGGAGGTACATATGTTTAAGTTATCAGAAAACAAAACGAACGCACGTACTGAGATTATTGCAGGAATTACCACTTTTTTAACGATGGTTTATATTGTTGTTGTCAATCCAATTGTTTTGGCAGACGCTGGTGTTCCCTTTGACCAAGTATTTACAGCGACGATTATTGCAACTGTTATCGGAACTCTCTGGATGGCTCTTTCTGCAAACTATCCAATCGCTATCGCACCTGGTATGGGATTAAATGCATACTTTGCCTATTC
>DASQMK010000126.1:0-3981 GCA_035645575.1 Metabacillus sp. | reverse complement strand
AAGTTCATCAAATTTTTTATTATAAAGAGTTTCAAAGTGCTGTGAAAAACGTATAGAAAAATGCTCTAATAATTTTTTCATATTAAAATATTCATCACCAAACTCATCTATTAAAAATTGTACAAGCTCACCTCTAAATCCACCACTCGAAATATTACTTATCAATCTTCTATTTGCACTAATTCTTGGGTAAATCAGCGTCGTTTCCCATTTCCCATTCCCATTTTTCTGAACATGTAGCCTTAGATCATAAGCCAACCCTTCTTTTGTTGAGCTTTTTATATAAGGTTGGATCATGTAGCGACTTGTTAATAATAAATGATTAAGATAGAGTATTAGTTCGTTTTTCTCCAGAGTTTCATTTTTATTTCCATTTATTACGACGAATTGAGAAGGGGTGTTTTTTTCCAAAAAAAGGATCCCCCTTCCTCCGCATCCTTTAATTGGTTTTATCACTATTTTTTTAAAGTCTTGGAAATGAGTAAAGATCTCTTCTCCTTTATTAAGAATATAAAAAGGAATCACATAACGAGCAAACTGTTTCCCTTCTATAATTTTCTGATAAACATTTACCTTATTACCAACTGAATTACTTGTGAAAAGACATCTACTTTTTAAATACTTCCAAATATGTGTTTGCTTTTCATTTTTTGGAGATTTGCTATTTATAATAACATCTGGTAAGTCTCGTTGCTTCTGGATCCACTTTCCTTTCTCATAATTCCAACCATTAATCTTATTTGTTTCCATATTAACGGTACCAAATGAAAAATAAAAAAATTCTACACCTTCCATTTTAGAAACTGCTGCACACGCATAAGCTTTTTTTACGTTTACAGGATCTTTTCGTGTATGAAGCATTCCAATAACAGTCATGTCATCACCCTTTATAGTGGCTCAATGATAAATTTAATTTCCTTTAATGCATGATGTGCATACTGCTTAGCTTCTTCCTGAGAATGTGCTGTTGCTAAAACATATGCATACCGATCTCCCATTGACAATGGAGGTGTTAAGATACTCCCTTTCCTTGGCTTTACATAAACCTCTTTTACACCATGATATTTCTTTGCACGATTTTTACCAGTAACCTTAAGAAGAATCCCTTTTGTTTCTACTGTTATATATCCAACATAAACACATTCATTTTTACTCGCTTCTATAATCGGTTCCTCTCCTAGATGGAATTTAAGTATTTCTTTTACAAAATTGATTCCTGTACCATGATAGATGATCTTATTCATTGCTCCACCCGATATGCGGGGATTTATTTCAATTAATTTCCACTCTTTGTTAACATAGCGGAATTCTAAATGACAACTCCCATTTTCTAATCCAATCTCTTTGATAATCGTATTTATGGTATCCTCAAGTTCATCGTTTTGACGTGAGCTCAATTGTGCAGGAAACTGGTACCCTAAAACAATAAACCTTTTCCTTCTCGCAACTTCTTGTTCAAGTACACAAACAATCGTTACTTTTCTTTTGTAAACAATGATTTCGACTAAGTATTGTTGTCCATCAATATATTCTTCTACTAGTATTGAACCCTTAGTTGTTATTCTATTTAATTCTGTTAATCCTTTTTTTAACTCATGAAGATTCGTAGCAAATAAAACATCTTTAGAACCATTAGATTTAGGGGATTTAAGAACTAATGGTAAGGAATTCTCCATCAATTGAGAAAATTCATCTATAGAATTCTCTTTATTAAAAAGAAAAAATTGTGGTGTATAAGGAAGGTGTTTAAGTTTCTCTCTAAACATAATCTTATTTTCCATAATGAACATTGCTTCTTTTGTAGCTCTTGCTAATTGTAATTCTTCTGAAACTTCTGCTGCAATTGATACAAATGGATCTATTAAACTTAAGCAGGCTTTTACATTCTTCCCACCTTCAACAAGTTTTTCTATATCATCTACTATTAACTTTTTATCTAATAAACTCTTTTTATAAATTAACTGGTGAACTTCATGAAATTCTTCTCGTTGTTCAAGAAACTTTAATCGATCAGTATATAAAACAGTAAAATATCCCATTTCTGTTGCAGCTTTCAATGCATCTCTACTTGTACCCGACTTATTACAGCCAATGAATACAATCGTGTCCATCGTCTCATCTCCAATATTAGTACCACTTCTCATGTGGTTGAATACATTACTAGTAGGTGAACCAATGGTTGAATGTGTATTGCCCATCTTTTCTCCCCATAGCTATCACTATTCATCATATAAAAAAAGGTGTTAGTACTAAATTAGAAGGAGCCAGTTTATGTGTAGAAGAATAATAGGTATCTTTGTTCCAAAACATCATTACCAATCAATGAAGAATAATAATTCACTTCTTTCCTCCTATGCCCAATTTGAGTTTGCGGCAGAGATTTATCAACTGTCAGTTTGTTTTCTATGTACAGAGTGTGGTTTCCATTCCAATAATATTAATGTTTTAATGAGAGATACAGGAAACAAAAAGTTCGTGGAAAGAACAATAAACTTGCCAAAAATAATATATAATCGTGCTCATTTAAATAACAAAAAAGTAAGGAAAACACTTTTTCATTTTATTCAATCAGGTTCAAAGGTATTTAATTTTATTCCTATAATGAATTGTAAATATTATGTGAATAAATTATTAGAGCAAGAAGAACATCTTACCGAATACCTTCCAACTACTTTAAAAGGATCGATTAAAAATTTAAATGATGCTTTACAACACATGGAGAGTTTTTTTATCAAGCCTTGTTATAGCAGTATAGGTAAAGGCATCATGTATGTAGAAAAAGAGAAGAATGATAATTGGTATCTTTATGAAAAACATACGGCTAAAAAAAGTTGGGAGAGAAGTTTATTTCATTCGTTAGAGATCAAAAAGGTTAAAAGTCTTTTTAAACATCGTTCTTTTATTATTCAAGAGAGAATCCCCTTAGCTACTTTCCAAAACAGACCTTTTGACTTAAGAGTCATCGTTCAAAAAGATGGTACAGGTGATTGGAGTATTAGTGGAATAGTTGCAAAATTAGCTCCAGAAGGGCACTTAATCACAAATGTTGGAAGAGGAGGAGAAATAGGAGAACTACAGGACTACTATAATAATTATGATAACTCAATATCAGATATAACAGAAAATATCAATACTCTTGCAATAGATATTGCAAAAGCTCTTGAAAAGAAATGGCCCCATATTTCAGATTTAGGATTAGATATTGGCATCACAAAAAAAGGTACTCCATATTTCATTGAATGTAACTTAAGAGGTCAATACGGCGCATTACAAAAGCATATTAATTTCCAGCCTTTGTGGAAAAAAGTACATGAAACTCCAATTACTTATGCGAATTATTTGTTTGATCAGAATTAAGTAATTTTGACCCACTTCTTTGCCTTATCTTGGTTTTACAATATTTAATTTATTTACAAGAAAGCTTACCATACTACCAAGTATCGAACTTCTGATAATATCATACGGATAATGTGCTCCTACCCAAATACGAGATAGACCAATGAGAAACGATAAAAAATACAGGAATTTCCCTAATACACGATTATACAAATAAACAGTTGTTGAAATAGTAAATGATAACAATGTGTGTTTACTTAAAAAGGAAGAGTCTTGCAAGGAAGGTAATAAGACATTCGCATTACGTGTAAGAAAAGGTCTTGGTATATATTTAACTTTATTGATTAGCTTTTTTAAGCCTAAAGTAATCATCAATGAAATGATTAATTCGTATACAAACTTTTTATTGGAATGCCTAAAAACTAACAATATAACTAGGACAAAACCATACACAAAGCGTAATTCATTTGAAGCAAACACCATGAGTCGATCAAGAAAAAGATTTCTACCTGCGAACTGATTTATGATCTTAAATAATATCTTATCCATATAATCTGCCCCTTATCGTAAATAGTCGTTGTTATTATTCTCAAAGAAAAGCCGTGTATTCAAAACAATTTATTTTTGATTATGATAAAACACTCA
>DASQMK010000125.1:0-3190 GCA_035645575.1 Metabacillus sp. | reverse complement strand
GAGGCGCTTGCGCTTTTGACGTAGTCCATATATCCATTATAGGAAAGAAACGAAGTGCATAAAAGGAAAATGTAAGATGTTCATCCATTAAAAGAGAGAAGGGACAGTTTACTTGAAACTGTCCCTTCTCTCTCTCAAATTACTCATCTGCATTATAAGGGAGGATCCTCCTCAATAAGATCACGGGCTTCTTCAATATTTGCAGATTTTTCTCTCATGTGAACAGAGCCACCTGATAGCCCTTCATTAATGATCCGATCTATATCTAAATAGGCCTTGTCTTTTCCTTCATAATTAAGATCTTGCTTTACACCTAACTCCTTGTCTGGCATTTATCAACCCTCCTTTTGCACATTAGTTTGCGCTAGGGAAGAATTGATCATTCAAGTTTATCCCACTCTCAACGGGCAGTAAAATCCCCACCTTAAGATTCTAGAGAAGCAAAGAAGATAGGTGGGGGATAACTGCCCATAAAGATCCAATAAGTCTCACTATCCATCAGTGGGAGATAAAGAAAACCCCACTGATGGAAGTCGCTTTATTCATATACATGAAATAGCATTAGTTCGTGGATTTGTGATTGAAGATCTGTTTCCGCTTCTTTTGGTGGTTTTTGAGATCCCCATTCAATCTGTCCATTTTTATGATACACACCATCATAGTGTGCGCCTCTAAAATAAAAGGAAATTCGCCAACCAGGTAAATTTGCTTGTTTAAACAATGGTTTATATTGAAAATGTGTAATCAACTGTACCCGCTCCTTTCCTAGACCCTCATTTTGTCCTCATATGTTATATATAAATAATACGGTGAAACGGGGAAAACTCCTGCTACCTAATATTGGTATTTTGGGTGAGGGAAAGGAATAGTTCAACTAACTGAACAATCCGTTTACGTTGTATATCATCCTCATCAAAAATCATTGGCTTTGAATTTATTTCAAAAAGATAAGGTGAGCCATTTGTTGCTATTCCTATGTCCATTGAAAATTCTCCAATAAACCCAAGGTTCTCTGTTAGAATTGATCCAACCTGATTTGCTAACAAGTCTATTTGTTCAATTGAGCAGCGATCTTGGACTTTTTGAAAGGGGAGAATCTCGCCGCCATTTGGTACATGTGTGACAATCGAGCCTTTAGGAGCTTTTCGGACTCCAACACCCACAGATGAATAACCGCCTTTCATATACATACAAAGGACTCGCAAATCATATTTACATCCGTCAAACTTGTCCGTTTCGATTTCCTCTTGAATAATATAAGAATTGCTTTGAAAAAAGCTGTCTTCTATCCAAGTTTTTAATTCAGAAGCGGACATCTTAAATTGTTCCTGTTTCGTTTGAATTGTAAAGTAAGGATCATTCTTCATAATCCTAACGATTCCGCTTCCTTTATGACCATTTACTGGCTTGAGATAAAGAGAAGGGTAAGTATGCATTAGATTAACTAGATCTACTTCTTTCGTGTAAATCCATGTTTTTGGTAGAGATTTCTCAAGGTTTTTCTGCTGAGACAAAGCCAAGTGACTATCCCATTTGTTAAAGAAACCTGGATTGAAGAAAGGCTTTTCTTTCTGCCTATACAATTGGTAAAGATGCTGAAATTCAGAGGATGTTTCTTCAGACCTCGTTGAAATCTTATTATAAATAAGGTCTGGAAAAGGGAAAGATATCTTTCCCCATCGATTATAGCCTTCAAAATAGACATAGCCTGTTATGCCATCTGCATGAATATTATCAGTAGTAAAAACAAATGTTTGAGCTCCGTAATTTTTCATTTCCTTTTGAATGGACTTAAAAACAGTTATATCTCCACGAAATGTATCTTTTTTTCGACCTTTGCTTGCATAGATACCAACTAGGGGGTAGTTAAAGATCTCCATTTACAATTTCCCCAGGTTGAAGAATGGCCTTTTTTGATAAATATAGTCCGTATTGTAATGAAGCTTTACGGGTGATGAGATCAGCGTCCTTAAGCTCAGGGTGTGAAAAAATTGATCTTCCGGGCTTTGAATTTGCTTCAAACATCCAAATCTTACCTTCTGTATCAATACCTAAATCAAAACCAATTTCACCAATAAATCCTTTAATATGCCGGTCGATGCTTTTACTAAGTGTAATGGCAGCCTCTGTTAAATCATGAAAGGCTTTTATTCTTTCTTGTGGATCATCGTAGATTTCTTCAAGGCTTTTCACGACACCGCCATTATTTAAATGAGTTGTGACACTGCCTTTACCTGCAACCTTTGCTGCTAGAGCCGTGACTTGCCAGGTTCCATTTTCATCTTTATTTGTATGAAGACGAAAATCGATTGGTTTTCCTTCTATACGAGTTAATTTAATTCCTTGTTGAGCTAGATAGCTTGAAAGATGTCTGTCCCTAAAGGAAGCTTTAAGAAAACTTTCTAGAGAAGAATACTTCCTTAGTCGATTGATTTCATTATTGTCTCGATATCTGGAGTAATACATATTTTCTTCACGTGAATACATGAGCTGGTAAACACCTAAACCTAAGCTTCCATTTGCTGGCTTTAAATAAATGTTTTGGAACTTTGAAAGCATTTCTTCCATTTGGCTTATCGTAGGTGTATGAATGGTTTCCGGCAAATATTGAGCAGCATCACTGTCATGAATAAGAAGTTGATGAATGGACCACTTATTGAAAAAACCGGGATTATACCACGGTATTGAGTATTCTTCTGTGAGACGTTTTTTAATCGTTTTAAGTGCATTATGGTTTTCAATTCGTCTATTAGGAAGGCGATCATACACGACATTAGGAAATGGAAAAAGTCCTTTTTTCCATCCAGCTTTTCCATAAGTGTAACCTTCGATTGTTCCGTCTTCCCAATTAATATGATGGGCTCCAAAAACATACGAATGAATACCTACTGAATGATCGATTGATAAAAACTTAGCAAAAAAGAGAGACCGCTCACCAATAGGTCGTAATATCGATTCTGTAAATCCAGCAGTGAAAATTCCGATGACAGGTCCTAAATGTAAGGTGTGATCTTGAAAAATAAGATGGGTACTTCCCCCAACGGGAAGGAGAAGCTGTTTAGCAACCTCCTCTGAAACGAAAATCTTATCCTGTGAATGATCATCATATAAAATTTCACAAGGGAGGGTAATTGTACCAAAAGATACGAAATGTATATCACCATTCTGTTGTGAATTTTGAGGTAAATAG
>DASQMK010000124.1:0-5390 GCA_035645575.1 Metabacillus sp. | reverse complement strand
GGCCCTATCGAATGCAGATTTCTTATTGCTTGCTAAGATAACGATTCCTACTAAATCTAAATTTCTCATGACTGGAACTGCGATAACACTTTCAACAGAATTTGGTAATTGGGAATCTTTTATATGTTTCCATTGCTTTCTGGAATGAAAAAGGAAACTTTCTCTCATGACATAAACATGACCTGAAATTCCTTTATGAGGAGACTTTGTTGTACCATGCTCAATGTTGATCTTTCCATCTTTGTATTCTCTAATAATTCTAAGTTTATCTTTTTCGTAAACATCAACAATATATGCTGCTTCCAATGGAACCATTTTAATTAATTTCTCCATAAAGATATTGAGAACTTCATTTTCCTCTAATCTTTCAGTAAGCTGATGACCTATTTCACTTGCTTGCTGTAAATAGTAATTAATTAACCTGCTTTTATAATAGAGTGTGAGAATGATTGACAATGCTAGCAAAGGAATCCCAATATAGAGAATAGCTTCAGCTCCGACTTCTACATAAACAAAGTACAAACCTACACCTACCGGAAAAACGATTAAAGACGTGATAAATTCCCATAAGAAACTTCTTGTTAATAGGTTAAATGGCTTTCGATGTAAAATAGTTTGGATGGTGTTTAGTAATAATTGATTGACAAAAAATACTGTTAATGAATAAGCAATCAAAGTTGAAAGGAAGCCTACACTGAAGCGATTCTCACCGTGTGAACCACCTATCATATAATAAACAAGTGCACCACTTATTGAAATAAATGAGAAGACCAATGAATTTAATGGTAAACGATAAAGATCCTTTGATGAGATTCGCACCTTTAATAACAGAACGAATAAGGCAACCTGTGTAAAAAGGATTTCAATAAATAAACCAAAATATAGAAACACAACCAAAGAGACAGATTGTACATAAAAAACGGGTGTATCATTGATAATAATTGGCCAGGCCGCAACAAGGCACATTAACATAAGAAATAAAATAAGATCGATTTCATTACCTTCTATCAATGGAGGCGACAGCTGATAGGAAAACCATAAAAGTATAGGGGTGAACAAAGCCCAACTTGTCCATAAGAAAACTTGCACTTTCTTATTCACTTTATCGCCTCCTCATCACTTTACAACATATGTATATTTTAACAAATTTTTGTTACAATTGTCATACAATACTAAATTTATTGACTATTTTCCTTAGGATTCTTGCTAACTAGGTAATTTCGTATGGTTGAAATGAAATAGAGAGATCCTGTTACGATAATCACATCGTTCTTTTTATATTTATATAACAAAATTAACTCATCCAATAACTCTTGCCAAAACTCAGAATAGGTTTTTTCATTCAATTCACATGCAAAGTATAGTTCCTCTGCTCTAGCTGCCCTAGGGAAATCAAAGGTCGTAAAATGCATTGAGTTCGCTACAGAACTGAGACGGTTAATCATGTTCCCGTAATTCTTATCACTTAAAGCACTAAATAAAATATGGATTCGCTTTTGTGAATAGTGCCTATTAATTGTTTCAATTAAGCTTTCGATTCCTTCATCATTGTGAGCACCATCAACGATAACCACTGGATTTTCATTAATAAGCTCAAAACGGCCCTTCCAAATTGATTTTTTTATCCCATTTACAATTTGATCACTGGAAATTTTGACAACTCCCTGTTCCGATAAATAATCAATAGCAGAAATAGCAAGAGCTGCATTTTTGATTTGATGATTTCCTCTCATCTTAATTTTCACATTTACATACGTGTTGTTTGGGGTTTGAACGGAAAACTTTTCTCCTTGCTCCCAAGCTGAAAGATTATTTATTTTAATGTCCGATCCAAGCAAGTAGTAAGGAGCTTCTAACTCTTTTGCTGTATGAATCAGTACCTCGAGCGCTTCCTCTTTTTCAGCAGCTGTAATAATAGGTCTTCTGGATTTAATAATTCCTGCTTTCTCACGAGCAATTTCACTAATGGTGTCACCAAGTATATTCATGTGATCATACCCTATGTTTGTAATAATAGATAAAATAGGATCAATGATATTAGTAGAATCTAACCGACCACCAAGACCTGTTTCAAGTAATAGAAAATCAGGATTATTAATTGAACCAAAGTACAAAAACATCATGGTTGTAATAATTTCAAATTCAGTTGGAGACCCAAGATCTGTTTCTTCGATTTTTTCAACATATGGCTTTACTTCATTTACAAGTCGTACCATTTCATCGTCTGATATAGGCAGACCATTTACACTTATCCGCTCATTGAATGTTTCTATATACGGTGAAGTAAAGGTTCCGACGTTGTACCCTGCTTCCATGAGCATATGGAGCATATAGGAAATCGTTGACCCTTTTCCATTTGTTCCTGCTACATGAATTGCAGGGATTTTTTTTTCGGGATGATCTAGCTCCGCTAAGAGCCACTCCATTCTTTTCAGACCTGGTTTCACTCCAAATTTTAATCGATTATGAATCCAACTTATTGCATCATCATACTTTGTAAACAACAATGATTCCCTCCTTTAATCCATGTAAAAACTCGGGGGAACTAAACATAGTACCACCCGAGTCAACCTTTTATCCCATTCTTAACGGACAGTAATACCCACATCTCTAAGCTTTTAGTGAAGCAGGGAGCAACGGTGGGGATAACTGTCCGTAAAGATCCGATAAGTTCGCTACCATGCAATGAATGAATAACCCACTGCATGAAGTCTCACTTTAACCTCTTAGTTCTTGAATTCTAGCTAAAACAATTTCTCGTTTTTCTAGATAATCTTTTTCTTTTGCTTTCTCTTCCTCAATAACCTTTTCAGGAGCTTTCTTTAAGAAACCTTCGTTTCCAAGTTTCTTCTGAACACGTTCAACTTCTTTATCGAGTTTTTCACGTTCTTTTTCAAGTCGATTAATTTCTTCTTCGATGTTGATTAATCCTTCTATCGGCAGGATAATTTCGGCACCAGTGACAACTGCTGTCATGGATTTTTCGTTAGACGTAATGTCTGTTACGATATTTAATGAACTTGTGTTACAGAATTTTTCGATATATGCACGGTTATGTTCAAGTTGATTTAACACACCCTGATCTTTCGCTTTAATTTGCATTGGAATTTGCTTGCTCATTGGTGTATTCACCTCAGAACGAATATTGCGAACCGCGCGAATGACTTCTACTAAAAGTTTCATTTCTGTTGCCGCTTGATCATCTGTTAATTGTTCATTAACTGTTGGCCATGCTGCAACAGTAATTGATTCACCTTTATGTGGTAGAGACTGCCAGATTTCTTCTGTAATAAATGGCATGAATGGATGTAATAATCTCATTGTGTTATCTAGGACATAAGCTAGGATAGAACGAGTTGTTTTCTTCGCTGCTTCGTCCTCACCGTATAATGGAAGCTTCGCCATTTCGATGTACCAATCACAGAAATCATCCCAAATGAAGTTATATAGTAAACGTCCTACTTCCCCAAACTCATATTTATCAGCAAGCTGTGTTACATTTTCAATCGTTTCATTTAAACGCGTTAAAATCCATTTATCTGCAACAGATTTTTCACCTGTTAAGTCAATTTCATCAAATGTTAAACCATCCATATTCATTAGGGCAAAGCGAGATGCATTCCAAATTTTGTTAGCAAAGTTCCAAGTAGATTCCACCTTTTCATAGCTAAAACGTAAATCTTGGCCTGGTGAGCTTCCTGTTGATAGGAAGAAACGTAATGAATCTGCACCGTACTGATCGATAACTTCCATAGGATCAACACCGTTACCTAATGATTTACTCATTTTACGTCCTTGCTCATCACGTACAAGTCCATGAATTAATACATCCTTGAATGGACGTTTTCCTGTGAATTCAAGACCTTGGAAAATCATACGAGATACCCAGAAGAAGATAATATCATAGCCTGTTACAAGAGCATCTGTTGGATAATAACGTTTAAAGTCTACTGATTCTGTATCAGGCCAGCCCATTGTTGAAAATGGCCATAATGCAGAACTAAACCAGGTATCAAGTACATCATTATCTTGAGTCCAATTTTCAATATCTTCAGGTGGCTCTTGGTTTACATATACCTCTCCTGTTTCTTTGTGGTACCAAGCTGGAATTCGATGTCCCCACCAAAGTTGACGGGAAATACACCAGTCACGGATGTTTTCCATCCAACGTAAATATGTTTTCTCAAATCGATCTGGTACAAAGTTTACTTTTTCATCTTCTTCTTGAAGTTTGATTGCTTCATCAGCAAGTGGTTGCATTTTAACAAACCATTGTGTTGAAAGATATGGTTCTACAACTGCACCGCTTCTTTCACTGTGACCAACAGAGTGCATATGTTCTTCAATTTTAAATAGTACGCCTTGTTCTTGTAGATCCTTCACAATTTTCTTTCTACATTCAAAGCGATCTAAACCATTATAAACTCCTGCATTTTGATTCATTGTTCCATCTTCATTCATGACAAGAATTCGTTCAAGATTATGACGGTTTCCTAGTTCAAAGTCATTAGGATCATGTGCAGGTGTTATTTTAACCGCACCTGAACCAAATTCCATATCAACATAATCATCGCCAACAATCGGAATTTCACGTCCGACAATTGGTAAGATCACTTTTTTACCAATTAAATGTTTATAGCGTTCATCTTCTGGGTGAACAGCTACAGCTGTATCTCCAAGCATTGTTTCTGGACGTGTTGTCGCTACTTCGATTGAACCAGAACCATCAGCAAGCGGGTAACTCATATGATAAAAAGCACCTTGTACATCTTTATATATTACTTCAATATCGGATAGTGCTGTTTTTGTTTGTGGATCCCAGTTAATAATATATTCTCCACGATAAATAAGTCCTTTGTTGTAAAGCGTAACAAACACTTCCCTAACAGCTTTTGACAGCCCTTCATCAAGGGTAAAGCGTTCGCGTGAATAATCTAGACCTAAACCAATCTTTGCCCATTGTTCACGGATATGGCCTGCATATTCTTCTTTCCACTTCCAGGTTTCTTCAATAAATTTCTCCCGTCCTAAATCGTAACGAGATTTGCCTTCTTCACGAAGCTTAGCCTCTACCTTCGCTTGTGTAGCGATCCCAGCATGGTCCATTCCTGGAAGCCATAAAACATCATAGCCTTGCATTCTTTTCATACGTGTCAAGATATCTTGTAATGTTGTATCCCAAGCATGACCTAAGTGCAGCTTCCCTGTTACGTTTGGAGGGGGAATAACGATTGTGTAGGGCTGCTTCTTTTCATCCCCTGTTGCCTCGAAATATTTTCCCTCTAACCAAAATGAATAACGATTTTTTTCAATCGCATTTGGATCATATTTCGTTGGTAATGATAACTGTTGTTCATTATTTTCCATTCTGTTTTTCTCCTTCACACTTA
>DASQMK010000123.1:0-4213 GCA_035645575.1 Metabacillus sp. | reverse complement strand
CCCACGTGTTACTCACCCGTCCGCCGCTAATCTTTGGGAGCAAGCTCCCTCAGATTCGCTCGACTTGCATGTATTAGGCACGCCGCCAGCGTTCGTCCTGAGCCAGGATCAAACTCTCCAATAAAGTGTTTGATATAGCTCGTAAAATTTTGTACTATATAGTACGTTGTTTTGTTAATCGAAATTAACGTTGGCACGCTTGGTTTTGTTTAGTTTTCAAAGATCAGTTTGTTAGTCGTTCTCTCAGAAGCGACTTTATTAATATAACACCTATTCAATATCTTGTCAACAATTAATTTTCATCGTTGACGTTTGGTGTTTGTCTTCTTAATCACTACCTCAGCAGCGACGTTTAATAATATATCACGATATTTTTTTTACTGCAAGTACTTTTTTTGATATTTTATTTTTTTTATACGAACGATAGAAAAAAGGATTCAGAAATATACACCTGAATCCTTCTAATTATAATATAACTCTTCAATTTCTAAAAGACAGATCTTTTTGCCTTATGTATGTCACTCAATTCAACAAGTGCAAAATTCTCCTTCTATTATGTTCTATACTTTATTTAAATTGTTTTCTTCATTAGAAAAAGTTCCGGTATGATACTGATATTCTAATGACAATATTGATTCATATCCGACTATATCATCTTCATCTATTAAAATTTTTTTCAGCATATGAAACGATATAATTTCTGGAGGTACTTGTTCTTTTTTGATTGATTCACAAAATAATACTGGAGCTAGATTGATATGTTCCTTACAATATCTCTTACACCTTTGTAAAAGATCTTCATTTACTTCATCTAGTGCATCTAGCGCATCATATATATTCATTAATTTCTGATAAGCTCGATGAAGTGTACACGAATTTTGCGAGCGGTGAATCACTTCAGCAAGTAATTTTTCAGCTAATTTATATTCCTTGGATTCATAAGCCCATGCAGCATTTCCGAATAGGAAACGGCAAACATTTCTCTTTGTTTTAGCCAGGCTATCAGGATGGTCAATGTCCTTCCCTTTCACTCTTCCACCAAATGACCACTTTGCACAATTACGTATAAACATCTTTTCATATCCCTCTAAGTTATGCCAAAAATCATCAAGCTGCAATTGATGAATAATACCTCCATATCGATATTCTTTATTTGATACTTCCATTTGCCTACTAATTGTAGGTTGTTTAAAATTAAAGAGTTTTTTAATCCCCATACATTCACCTCGTGGACAATTCTGGTGAATTATATGTACTATCTTATTCATTCATTACCATTTAAATATTATAGTTGTTGATTTTATCATGATCGTGTATAGTAATGACTAAAATAATACGTTTAAACCACAGGGGGAGCCTTTTGAGCTGAGATTGAATGAATCTGATCATTCTAACCCTTTGAACCTGTTAGTTAATACTAGTGTAGGGATGTGGATGATCATATATGAAAGCAATGTTTGGAACTAATGATGATCATTCCAACCATTGCTTTTTTATTTTTTACAGAATGAAAGCTTTCCTTTGGTTTAATGTAAGAAGTGAGGGAATTTAGTTGCAAGGAAATCAACGTTTAGTTTTTTTAATCGAAGTTGCCATGTTGGGTGCTTTGGCCTTTTTATTGGATTTATTATCAGGAGTAATCGGCAAATTGCCGCAAGGTGGATCTATTTCACTTGGGATGATCCCAGTATTTATTATGGCTTATCGATGGGGATTAAAAGGCGGACTACTTACTGGACTCATATTAGGTTTATTACAAGCTATATTTAACCCTTATATCGTTCACCCGGTTCAAGGATTTCTAGATTATTATTTGGCTTTCACATTAGTAGGAGCAAGTGGTGTATTCTTTAAAGCTATACAAAATTCATTAACAAACAATAATAAAAAAATGGCTATTATATTTATCACACTAGGTACAATTTTAGGAGGAGTACTTAGAGCAATCTCTCATGTTATTGCAGGAGTTTTCTTTTTTGCATCTTTTGCACCAGAGGGTACACCTGTTTTAATCTACTCTATCGGATATAATGCATCGTATATGATTCCAACAATAGTAGTTTCAGCAATTGTTGTCTGCTTGTTACTACTAACAGCTCCACGATTGGTGAATAGGAAATAGTTTTTAAACCTTGGTCATTGACCAAGGTTTTTTTGTTAGCAAAGTGATCTCTATTTCCGTTTATCCTTTTCAAAAAAAATGATCATATTCTTCTGTTATCTAGCATCTATTAATAGAAAGACTAGATTGTATAAAACGGAGGACAGATGATGAGTATATCTTTTGCAATTATTCTACTAACTTTATTTCTATCATTATTTCATTTTTCTTACGGATATAAAGAAGCTATTCGAATAAGCAATGAAGAAGGTCCTGTTCAAGGTTTATCCTTAATTTTCAGCTTTCCTCTAGGCTTCATATTCGCTTATCTATGTTCAATTTTTTACCTATAACCACTTTTTCAGAGGATGACCAAGGGAGTGCTCCCTATGCGCATCCTCTTTTTCGCGCTTGAACTACGTCATTTTTTTTAGACCTTGTTCATAAATATCAACAAAAGCGCAAGCGCCTTGGTCAGCCTAGGGCAAATAAGATGATTTAGAATAGAAGGCGTCCTTTGCCTTCAATTCTATATTAGCTTATGACCTCGAGGGGCTAGGCGCTGAAGCTGGATGCCGTGCGCTTATCCATAGTACAAGAATTTTATAATTTCCTAACGATAAAAAAGATCACCTTTGTAGGAGGTCACATTGAAAACATTTATCCTGGTCTCAAAGAATATCATCTATTTTTCCCTTGCCTTTTTCGTACTCTTTGTTATATCGGTATGTGTACATTTATTTTTCAACATAAAGTTTTCTACTGCTTACAGTGTCATAATGGTCCTATTTTCATTTTTGTTTTTTTGTTTATGTTTGTTTATTCTCATTAGACCTAACTCGAAATTCTCATTTATTAACAAGAAAGGTGTAACCCTCTCTTTTATCTTATTAACCATTAGCATGACTTTTATATCTATTTATTTTTTAGCCATCAACATCATGATCGCAACAGAACTTGGGGAAAACTTAACAATCGAAGAAAAATATCAGTTATATATGATTCCTTTTCAGGAGAAAATTGTAACCCTGGCTGATTACAAAGAGATGAAGGAAAACAAATTGGCGACAACTTACCGTCATGTAGATATTTATTATGAACCACATGAGGCAGAGTTAATCCCAATTATTGAAGACTCAATAGATAAAGCAGATGAACTCACAACAGCTATTTTTGGTGAAGTAAAAGATAATCAAATCGACTTGATCCTTCATTCTTCAACTGAGGAATTATATGAAAAAACCTCATTAATTGAAACAATGGGATATTTTGATGACCCTAATAACATAATAGGCATAGCGATTACAGATTTATCAAACATCCTCTCAGACGAAATGCCTCAATCCTTTTATTTTCAGAGTACAATCTTACATGAATATACACATTATCGTTTACAAGCATTTATTAAACAACAAGGTCTCTATGTGTATAGAATTCCCTTATGGTTTCATGAAGGTGTAGCAGAATACATAGGGATGTACAATGTAGCTCATAGGTATTATCCTTTTCAAGAAATTGAATTTGTAAATCTCGATAGTCATCATGATTGGGAAAAATATCGTTTAGAAAAGTATGATGTTTATTTACAAAGTTATTATGGAATCAAGTACCTCGTAGATCAGTATGGAGAATCTATGATCAAAACCATTATTATTGAAACAGCAAAGGAAAATGATTTTGATAAAGGATTTTTGAAGGCAACTGGTATTACAATCGAAGAGCTACAAGAACTTTACGTCAAAGATGCAAAACAGACTTATACCGAATAAAAGCCTCCAACTTAATCAATTGGCAGGCTTTCGTTATTTTTTTAGCTTTACTTTCATTATTTGTCTTTCAAATACAAATAAGATGATGCCAACCATAATAATGATTCCACCAATGATTTGAGGAACAATCATTTTTTCCCCTAAAAAATAATACGCCAGAATAATCGATCCTACCGGTTCAAACAGGATCATGATAGAAATCGTATTCGTACTTACCCATTTTAACGACCAATTAAAAAGCGAATGACCAAGGAGCGTTGGAATAACTGCTAACAGCAGGAAATAAATCCAATCTTCCTGCGGGTAAGGAGCTAATGGATATCTTAAAACAAGGCAATACCCT
>DASQMK010000122.1:0-2784 GCA_035645575.1 Metabacillus sp. | reverse complement strand
CCCTAACTCTTCCACATAGAGAGGAATTGTTGGCAAAGTCATTTGAAAACCAAGGAAAATAAAAAAGTTTGATAAACAAATCAAGATAAAATCACGTGTCCAAATCTTTTCTTTATGTAATGCTTTTGAAACTGCATTTGTTTGCTGAGATTCCAAAAAAGCCCTCCTCTTTCAAAAATTAATCTAATAAAAATAACCATTTACTTAATAAGGTTAATAGTTATGCATTTAAATAACAAATAATATGATTGACACCATGTACTTCTATTTAATTTCAGCATAAAGTTATTTATTTTTAAAAATAATAAGAAGATGAAAATTTAATAAAACAAAGGTTAGGATGAGGTATTTGAAATTCGGCTGTCATGTAAGTATTAAAAACGGATATTTTGCTGCTGCTAAGCAAGCTTTAAACATAGGTGCAAAAGCATTTCAATATTTCCCCAAAAACCCCAGGAGTTTATCAGTGAAAGAGTTTGATCAAGAAGATGCTAAACGGTGCTCTACATTTTGCATAGATCATGATCTATTTTCCATTGCCCACACACCTTATCCAACTTCTCTAACTCCAACTCCAGATAAAAAAGAAATAATCATTGCATCCTTGTTAAATGATTTAGAGATTGCTGAGAGTTGTGGATCGATAGGTGTTGTCGTTCATTTTGGACATCTTATCGATGAGAATAACCCCCTTTCAAGCTATCAACTGATGATTGAGATGTTAAATCTTGTTTTATTACAATGGAATGGAGAATGCAAGCTGCTCATTGAAAATAACGCTGGAAAATCAGGTGCACTTGGTATTACATTAGAAGAGCTTGTCCAAATAAGAAAGCTTGCAGATAATCCAGAAAAGATCGGGTTTTGTCTTGACACATGCCATGCGTTTGCAAGTGGTCTTTGGAGTGGAGATACTAATACAGATTTTTGGCAAAAGTCCATTGATCTAGGATACCTTGATGATCTTAAAGTGATTCATTTGAACAATTCTAAATATCCACACGGATCAAGGAAAGATAGGCATGCCAATATTTTGGGGAATGGATATATTAAGAGTGATGATTTTAAAAAATTGTTCCGTTTAGATTTCCTATCAACTATTCCTTTTGTACTTGAAACACCATCGAATGAAGGAGTTTCACATAGTGAAGAAATTAATATGCTCTATCAATTCGTAGTAAACAACCAGTGAAAATAATAAGTTTTCATGAGCATACTATTTTTCTTTTATCAAATGATCTCCTATACTAGCAACGTAAAGAATTTTAATGATAAAAGGAGGCTTTGCCTAATGGCAGAAAATACATTAACAAAACAAGCGGTTCTTGATGCATTTCGTTATCGCCATGCAACCAAAGAATTTGATCCAACGAAAAAAATATCAGATGATGACTTTTCGTACATATTAGAAGCAGCTAGATTATCACCAAGTTCAGTAGGATATGAACCATGGAAATTTGTTGTTGTTCAAAATCCCGAATTAAGAGAAAAGTTAAAACAGGTATCCTGGGGAGCTCAAGGACAATTACCTACTGCAAGTCATTTTGTGATCATTCTTGCTAGAACGATTAAAGACACAAAATATGATTCAGACTATGTGAAACATCAAATGCTTAATGTTAAAAAGTTTCCTCCAGAATTATTTGACAAAATAAAGGAACGTTATAAGGAATTTCAAGAGGAAGATCTAAACTTACTTGAAAATG
The DNA here is from genome assembly GCA_035645575.1 of Metabacillus sp. Lineage (GTDB taxonomy): Bacteria > Bacillota > Bacilli > Bacillales > Bacillaceae > Metabacillus. Next base: position 1,078 of record DASQMK010000122.1, on the reverse strand, counting down.
AGCGAACGATGTTGGACTGGGCAGGAAAACAAACATATATTGCCTTAGCAAATATGATGACAGCAGCTGCTCTAATCGGTATTGACTCTTGCCCGATTGAAGGATTTAATTTTGATAAGGTACAAGAAATTCTTGAAGAAGAAGGACTTCTAGAAGACGGTCATTTAGCCATTTCTGTCATGGCTGCTTTTGGATATCGTTCTAAAGAGCCGCGCCCAAAAACAAGAAAAGAAATGAATGAGATCGTTCAGTGGATTAAGTAGTCACAAATTCGATAGAATATAGCCATTCTTTAAAATGTGGGACCATAATATGCCAGTCCCACATTTTACTATATGTTTTGATTGAGACCGAAAACAGAAATTCTCTATATCGTGTAAATACAACAGGTTACGACAAGAATGTTTGATTCTGTCAAGATTTGCGCTTTCCCGAGAAATAAAATAGTTAAATACTTGCCATCTTAAGGACTTGTATCATCATTTCTGCATTTGGGTAGTATGTTTCAGTATATTGATTTATAACTGTTTCAGTATCATAGTCAACACGTTCGATAGACGTGCTAAACCCATTCTGATTAATATGTATAACACCATATGATGCTTTTGTAACCCCGTCAAATGGTAGTCCTACACTGCCAATATTCATGACCACCTTGCCATTTAAATAACGAATATAAGGTTTATGGATATGAGCATAAAGATAAATAGCGGAATCCTTTTTTGACAATACTTTCTCTTTTAATAAGCTGTCTTCTGCATTTGGAGGAATCACCTCAAATAAACTATCCGGTGTTGCATGAAACGCATAGATATCGATTCCTTGCTCAACTAGTTTTAACTCTGTTGGTAATTGAGATAAATAATCGATGTCTGTTGTTTCAAGCTTAGAAATGATCCAGTCACGTTCCTTGTTCATTATTTCAAGAGCCATATCAGGAACTTCTCCTTGTTTAACCCCTCTCACAACCCATTCATCAGCATTTCCTTTTATGACATCAGCTTGTAATGAACGAACAAGTTCTAAAGCTTTTTTAGGTTCAGGACCTCTAAAGCAAATGTCACCAAGAACACATATT
>DASQMK010000121.1:0-6067 GCA_035645575.1 Metabacillus sp. | reverse complement strand
TTTTTTTTATTAATAAATTTCATAATTATTTATAATAAACCATTTAGCGCTGTACTCTTAACTTTTAATCTAGTTCATGCTATATTGAAATTCGATTAACGCTAAAAAGTTAAGACCAAATAATAGGGGGATATGTATGATTCAACGCTTTATTGAACTTGGTGAAGGCTACTCAGATATTTACGAATTAATAGAAACCTCAAAAGCTAATAAACATAGAGTAACACAGTTACTTGCATTACATACGAAGGTAAAAGAAAAAGAGGTTACCTCACTTGTTGTTATAATGCAGCCAACAGATCCTGGAAAGTTTCAAGCTCTTTATATATGTCGCGAAGGGATCCCTAATCCAAAATTCACTGAAAACAAACGTTTCGAGTTATTCAAGGAACTTTCCGAATATTTACAGAAGCAGATCATCGAAATTGATGTGAAGCCTTCAAGTATGTTTAACGAAAAGGAGCTATATTATCAATATATAATCGGAATTCTTCGATTAAACCATTTGATACCACCATTACAGTGAACTGCGGACAGCTATAAATAAAAATAGAGAATGATGCAAGGTAACTATCCTTCATTCATTCTCTTTTACTTTATAGCCCAATTTTATAATCGTATTCTTTTGCTTTATCGACCTTTGATTCAAATTCGAGCTTTAAAAATGGCTTATAGGATGGTTCAACATGTTTAACAAACGAGTACGATGACAGCTTTTGAATCGTTTGCTCCACAACATCCATGTTGCAATACAATACAACATATTTTAATCGCTTTGAGACATAGTGGACATTACCGAACTTCCTAAGCATTTTTAATTGCTTTAATGTATGAAGCCAAACCACAATACCTTGACGCTTTTCAAACATACTCATTCTCCCTTAATGTTATAAACAAAAAATATAATAATGCGTAACCATTAAAAGTCTAGCAAATTTTTTCATTTCAAACAATATTTTGACAAAAATAATTAGAAAAACTAAGGCTTGCCGTCAAGTCCTCATGACGAAAACCTTAGTTCTTCTAATAATCCTCTAAATCGTTATTAAACAGAGGCTTATATACATTTCCAACGAGTACTAGACTCGTTTCACAGACTGTTGACAAACGCTCGCTTTCTTTGTTACTCACCTTGCTGCGGTGTTCATTACCATCCCAGGTAACTCCGCTCCTCACAAGGCTTCGTGCCTCGAAAGGCAAGCGTTAGCAGTCAGTCTGAAGGGCTAGCAAAGTTACTTTGTCTACACACCGAGTGGGTACTAGACTCGTTTTATGATACTTTACAGCCACAGCTTCCGCCAGAACCACAGCCTCCACCACAGCTTGATTCGAAAAATGGATTTCCCGTTGGGACCTTTATGTGAACAGAAACAGCTTGACCTATTTGGACACTAATTTCATCCAGAAGAGATTGAACTTCATTTTCCGCTATCTTAAAATTAGCGATTTTTTCATTTAGATCTAACTCTCTCTTAACATCTCGCAACTCTTTTGTAATTTTACGATAATCTGGATGATATTTTCCGAAGCGTTGAACATCTTCGTACAAATCCTTGATTTTCGTAAATTCACGAATCAGTTGCTGTGCTTCCTTATCGTTTTTTAATATAAGATAACTTTGGCGATACTCCTTTACAACTTCTGATTGAAGTACCCAGTTAGCAAGTTGTTCTGCATGATCTACTATCATCGTGCTTTCAAGTGTAGCAAACATAGAGTTTAAACACCTCCGCTATTCATTTTAACACGAATAACAGAAAATGAAAAATTATAGTAACTTACGATCTGCATTATTTAATAGAAACATTCCATGATTTTTTTAGATTATAACTCGATGAATCATTATGAACAACTTCAACCATAAGTTGATGATTACCTTTTTCTAACCCTTTTATAATAAATGCAGCTGTAGTGATCTCATCTACTCTTTTCCCATCAACAAACACATTTACATGGCCCTCTCCATTTACTTTCGTTCCACCCTTTTCCTTAAACGTGAAGGAAGGAACAAAACATTCTACATAAACATTCTGCCCTCGTACATGGTGATTAACGACTAAATCTCTAGTTTTTTTTTGACTAACAACTTCAATTGCTGATTGTGATGTGTCGATAATTTGCAGTGGCACAACACTGGCGCTTCCCTCTGGCCTAGGCTTATCCTCTACACATCCGGTCAAAGCCCAAATAAAACATGTAAAAATTAAAATGAAACGATTCATATCAATCTGCCTCCTTTATGACTATTGTTTACAGAGACATTAAAAAACATGAATCGTTTCAGAAAACATACCAAAAAATAAAAGAACTTTAAGCTAATCTTGCTGTCTCATTGATTGAAACATTGCGATCATCATAGACGCCATTTGAATTGAGTTAGAAAATTGTTGAACTCTATGTGGGATTGTTTTTTGATAATAATTCATCATATCTATTTCCATTGAATCGAGCTCATTTGGGTTTCTAGACAATTTTCTGTACCAATAGGGCTGTTCTCTAATAAATCGTATACGTTCTTCGTTCATTCGAATGTATTCTTGAACATCCTTTCTCATAGGTCCCTCCTACTAGAGCAAAAAACTCTTCTCTAATCCTTTCTAAATGAAAAAGGGTGTTGACTTGAGGAAGAAGAGCTTTGGCCAGATCCTTTTGAACCAAATTGATCGAATAACCCTTGCAGTGTAGAAATTGTACTACTCATATTAGTAAGATGATGATTGACTGTGTCCATATCCATTTTCTTTACAGCTGTGAACAACTGGTTCATAAAATCAGCTTTACTTGTTGTCTCTTTTTCTTTTGTATCACTAGACTGGTCTTCTTTATATTGTTGCCACATCAAATCATTTTCTCCAAGTAAATACCAATCTTCAAACACTTCCTGCCAATCTTTATTCCCTTTTCGAACTTCTTGAATAAGTTTCGGATGCTTTCTCACAAAATCTTTGAACTGCTGAACAGATGGATGTGTTTTCTTCGATGTCATTTCCTCACCTCATTGATACATTTGCCTATAATATCTTATTGATTAAAGAGCAATACTGTTCGCCCAATCTTTTTCTTGTACAGACTCTTCTTTAATTTTATTGCAGAGCAATTGCGAAACAAAAGAAATATTTGGTAAAATATGACTAACCAAAAAGGAGAGGGTAAAAAGATGAATAAAGATAAATTGTTGCAGTTAACCAGAGAGGTTATTGAACAATCCAATGAAGAAGATCAACATGTAATCGAACTTTTATTAAAAGGTCTTAAGAAAAAACAATATCACGAAAAAGGAGATTATATAGGCGCTCTCCTTCATGCAACTACAAAATTTAAAGACAAGCAATTCCAAATAACAATCCCAAATACCCCTATAATTCAAAACTCTTTAAATATAGTTCACGGAGGAATTACAGCAACACTTCTAGATTCAGCAATGGGCGGACTTGTTCATCACATCCTTCCGCCTGATAAAGCCGCTGTTACAACAGAAATTAAAATCAATTACGTTGCACCTGGTGTTGGCAAAGAATTATCTTGTATTTCAAATGTTATTCATAAAGGGAATAAAACTGTGGTCACAGAAGGAAAGGTCTTCAGAGATGACGGAACTCTTATTGCTCATAGTACAGCAAGCTTTTTTATTATTAATAGACAATAAGCAAAGCTCAAGCGTTATTGATGATTTATCGTAAAATAAAGTTGACTTCAGTTTTGTACTAGCTGTTCTCTTCGGAGCCATACATAAAAAAGGTGTCAAATCTACCCATATCTATTTAAGATATAAGATGATTTCGGCACCTCATTGATTACTTACCTAGTTCGAATCCCAGGTTTTTATAAAATTTTGAGTGTAATATAGACCATCTACTCCAACACCTAAATGAGAAAACTCTTCATTTAATAATGTTTCACGATGTCCTTTGCTATTCAACCAACCTTCACTTGCCGCTATTCCATCAACATACTGTGCAGCAATATTTTCACCGGCCATTTGATATTTAATATCTAGCTTTGATAACCTGTTGACAAGACTTCCCTCTGTAGGGGATTCATGTGAGAAATAGTTATTTTCTTTCATGTCCTTGCTGTGTAAAAATGCAACTTCAGAAGTCTCTTCATCCCACTTCACTTTTTCTAAACCATGTCTTGTACGAAGCATATTGGTTATAGATAATATTTGTTGTTCTGCGCCTTTCTCAATTCTCTCCCATTTATCTTCAGATATTTCTTGTGGCACAATTAATTCTCCTCGATACGTCACTTCATAAGACCGCTGTTTAATAAACGTTTCAGCGTCTAAAACACGTATACTCGATAAAATGCCATCAAATTTATCAATATATAATTGAACATATAAGTCACCGATCTTAATTGTCGGTCTAGTATTCATGTCTTCTTCTGAAAATTCAAATCGATAGGAGTTGCCTTCCAGCTCTAATGAGAGGCTAGATGAAACAGGTTGGATCTTAAAAACTTCTTGAACAGACTGTCCAATTTTAAAAGGCTTGATATTTACTTCACTACCAATTGCATAAACTGTAACAACTCTCTGATTTAGTACACCAATTTGAATATACTCATTATCGGATTTTTCATAAATCCACCAATCATAGTCATAAGCAGAAGGGTCAATTCGATCAGGTTCACCTAGCAGTGCTGTAATTTCTTCTGATGATTTTTCCATTAATGACAAGACACCTTCACTAGGTACTGAATTCTTACCCTCTGTAATATCTCCTTTAGGGCTAGTTAATTCTTCGTTTGATATCCGAACATTTTCTTCTTCATGTCGTTCATTGGGAGTATATTGTCCGTAATGAATGAATAATGTATAACTTACAAAAATAATAATAAAAATAATAATAGTCCTAATTATAATTCTCAGCTTGGCCACCTCCTCAAATTAACCTTCTGTTGTTCTATCATTATATGAAACGGTAGATTAGATATTCTAGTTATCCATTACCGTTACGTTTTAATAGCAAATCTATGAGGTCTACTTTTAAAATCATTATTACCACGTTAAATAATTCTGAAACATATAGATAAAACACTGTTTAAAACAAATACATCATACCTGATCATTTATACTTATTATTGTACCAGAATTTTGAGTAAATGGTCATTGAAATGAACTTATGATAAATATCGAATAAAAAAATGCAGAAAGTAATCATAAGAATGGTCTGATATGTTCAACTAACTATGATTGGGAAGGAAAACATTTCCCAATCATAGAAGTTTCACTTTCCACACTCATAACTGGCAGTAAGTCTTAATGCTTTTTATTGTCTCTATTTTTTACCTTTTTTCTTTTTTGACTTTGTTTCTTCGTACTTACAACTGCCAGTATTGGTCTGATATGTTCAACTAACTATGATTGGGAAGGAAAACATTTCCCAATCATAGAAGTTTCACTTTAACTTTTGCATTGTTTTAAGCTATAATAAATTACGTGAAAAGGCTTTAGGAGGGAATTAAATATGAGAATGGAAGGTACAGGAATAGAAGGTATTACAATAGATCTATCACGTTTAGATGAGATTATGGATGATATTGGATTAGTTCGTGCCGGGCAGTGGGATTATGAGCGAGTTACATATGACCGTAAGATTGAGGCAAAAGGTGATGTTTTCTACCTACGTGTTCAAGCATATGCTGTTGAAGGTGATGTTGGAGGCCGACATGCTGTTGTAAAACTTATTACACCTCTTTTAGGAAAACATTATTATCCACACGGTGTTGAATATGGGGAAGGTGAAGAATTCCCTGCTGCAGTAGTAAACACTAGTAAGAACTTACTAGCACAAGTATCAGAAGAACTTAATAAAGTACAATCTTAAAGTGAATAGTTCATATACCTAACAAAGTAAAAAAGCAAAGGACTTGTTCCATGCTTTTTTATTTTGTTTTTTGTCAATCTCGTGACTTTTTCATCCATGTAATACTTGATAAATTGGAGGAAATTTCTTTGTTTTCTGTATGTTTCATACTATAATGAAATTAGAGATGTTTCATTAGAAAGGGGCACAATATTGACCAGCATTTTAAACAAAAAGGTTCTACTTATTATCCTATC
>DASQMK010000120.1:0-31191 GCA_035645575.1 Metabacillus sp. | reverse complement strand
TGCACCAGTGATAGCAGAAAGAATAATAATAACACCTATATAAACCAGCCAGAGCCCACAAGTTCTTTGAGTGTTGTATTCTGTCTTCATATTATTATCCTGTTTCATCTTCTCCTCCTCTTATAAAAAATATAAAGCCGGAGTCACGAAGTACTAATTCATTGTGTCATTTTCTATAAATAACAACAAAAACAATAGCCTATCAAATAAATACGAAGTAATAGAGAATAGGTTTCATAATTTTTGAAATAACCCAATAAGATTTTAGCTATAAAAATTCTGACCATCTTTTTGATTTCAATAGGCCTTACCTTTCATTCTGTCAATAGTATATGATTCCCTCAACTTTCGATTGATTAAAAATTGAAACGTAAACTCATGCAACTTCTCTGCTTCTGTTGAACTTCAAGCCTTTCACTTTAGCTAAACCAACTTCAGATATCAATAAATAACATTTCTATATTAGTTTTTAAAAATTCATCTCAAACTGATATTTGTTTAATCTCAAATTGAGATATATAATAAAAACAAGAAATAAAAGAAAGCGTTTCCGAGACTGTAACAACTTCGTTACTTCTTATACGTAAGGAGGATTTAAGATGAGCCAATTAGCTAGAGAATCCAAAGTAAAGGATTTATTAGACAAACAAAAATTCAATGAGAAAGAAATTGCACAAATGTCAGATCCGCAGATTGAATATTATCACTGGCTCTATTTTGAAGATTGTGTATACGATTATATGTAAACTTTAAAATATCATAATCAAACAGCTTTTGTACCAGGTACAAAAGCTGTTTTTTGCTGTAAATAATTATTGGTTACCCAACATATAAAATTAAAAAACACTGGGAAAATTATATCTGTACAATTTTCCCAGTGTATAGTCGTTTAAAAACATTCAATTTCTAATATGCGTTACTCAAAACCTGTTCAGACATCACCAACTCAGGCTCAGTTGAATCAATCACATCCTGAATACTATAGCCATTTGCCACTTCCAATAACTTTAATCCATCCTTTGTTACATCAATTACCGCACGATCTGTAATAATTCGATCAACAACATTTTGACCAGTTAATGGTAACGAACATTTTTTTAGGATCTTTGGCTGCCCTGACTTGTTCACATGTTCCATGATGATAATAATCTTTTTGGCACCGTGAACTAAATCCATCGCTCCTCCCATTCCTTTTATCATTTTTCCTGGTATCATCCAGTTTGCCAGGTCACCATTTTCTGAAACCTCCATGCCACCTAAGATGGCTAAATCAATGTGACCACCACGTATCATGGCAAAAGATTCTGCATTACTAAAGAAACTTGCTCCTTTAATTGCTGTTACCGTTTCTTTTCCGGCATTAATTAAATCTGGATCTACCTCTTCTTTTGATGGATAAGGACCAATTCCTAATAAGCCATTTTCTGATTGTAAAACTACCTTTTTATTTTCAGAGATATAATTTGCAACCATTGTTGGCATTCCTATTCCTAAATTCACATAGAACCCATCTTGAATTTCTTTTTCTGCCCTTTGTGCGATTTGAACCCTTACGTTTTTCGTCATCTTTTTCCCTCCTCCTTTTAAGCTTGAACGGTTAGTCGTTCGATTCGCTTTTCATGTTTGCCAACGATAAGTCCTTGAACATAAATACCTGGTGTATGAATTTGATCTGGATCCAGATCGCCAACTTCAACGATTTCCTCCACTTCGGCAATGGTTATTTTCCCTGCTGCAGCCATCATTGGGTTAAAGTTTTGAGCTGTTTTCCGGTAAATCACATTTCCCATCTTGTCTGCTTTCCACGCTTTAATTAAACTAAATTCAGCAGTAAGCGATTCTTCAAGTAAATATTCCTTTCCATTAAACTTCCTTGTTTCTCTGCCTTCTGCAATTGGAGTCCCGACTCCGGCTGGGGTGTAAAAAGCCGGAATTCCTGCGCCTCCAGCGCGAATTTTCTCTGCTAAAGATCCTTGTGGTGTTAACTGCACCTCTAATTCACCGCTCAATACTTGTCTTTCAAACTCTTTATTTTCACCAACATAAGATGAAATCATCTTTTTAATTTGTTTGTTTTTAAGTAAAAGTCCAAGTCCCCAATCATCTACTCCACAGTTGTTTGAAATGACCGTTAAATCCTTCACATTTTTCTCACAAAGAGCTTTGATGAGATTCTCTGGGATCCCGACTAATCCAAATCCTCCAACCATAAGGGTCATACCATCTTTAATATCTTGTACCGCTTCTTCAAAACTAGTAAATATTTTCTTCATTCCAATGCACCTCTCGTTTCATAGTTTTCTATTATCGTTGAAACTCCCTGCCCACCACCGATACATAATGTTGCTAAACCATATGTTCCATTTCTTCTTTTTAATTCATGAATTAATGTCGTAAGAATTCTTGCTCCACTTGCACCGATTGGGTGGCCTAAGGCAATAGCTCCTCCATTTACATTTAATTTATCTTTTGAGAATTGAAGCTCTTTTCCAACTGCTAGCGCTTGTGCTGCAAATGCTTCGTTTGCTTCAATTAAATCCAAGTCATTTATACTAAGCTCTACTCTCTTTAATGCTTTTTTCGTTGCTGGTACTGGACCTATCCCCATAATACTTGGATCTACTGCTGCACTTGCATTCGCTCGAATCGTCACTAAAGGTTCGATCCCAAGTTCTTTCGCTTTCCGTAGACCCATCATAAGAACAGCAGCTGCTCCGTCATTAATTCCTGAAGCATTACCTGCAGTTACACGTCCATCCTTTTTAAAAGCTGGGCTTAGCTTTTCTAATTTTTCTACTGTGGTACCTGCTTTTACATATTCATCTGTATCAAATAAAATAGGTTCTCCTTTTCGTTGCGGGATTTCTACAGTTACAATTTCATCCTTAAATTTCCCTTCTTTTATTGCTTTTGCTGCCTTTTCTTGGCTCCATGCAGCAAATTCGTCCTGTTCTTGACGTGTAATTTCATATTGGTCACAAATATTTTCTGCCGTAATCCCCATATGATAATCATTAAAAGCACACCACAAACCATCATGAATCATACTATCTATGAGCTTCTGGTCTCCCATTCGAAACCCGTCTCTAGCTCCCATAGATAAATAAGGTGCTTGACTCATATTTTCCATCCCACCAGCAACAACAATTTCCGCATCTCCTGTTAAAATAGCTTGGGTTGCTAAATGAATGGCCTTTAATCCTGATCCACACACTTTATTTAACGTAAAAGATGAAACATGTTCTGGAATACCTGCAAGTAACGCTGATTGTCTAGCCGGGTTTTGACCAAGACCTGCTTGAAGGACATTCCCCATGATCACTTCATCTACTTGATCACCGCGAACTCCAACCTGTTTTAGTACTGCTTTGATAACATATGAACCTAATTGAACAGCACTAACATTTTTTAGGCTGCCTCCAAATTGTCCTATCGGCGTTCTTAAAGCGCTTACAATTACAACCTCATTATGATCCATCAACCTATTCCTCCCCCTCTATAGTTTATTCAGAATTTTCACCATATATTTACTTATTAATTTACAGCATCCTTATTTATGAGTAAAATGAATATTAGTTATATTTTTTATTCCAATATAGAATAAAGTGGTGATGATAGTGGAATTAAAGGATCTACGATATTTTACCGAAGTAGCTAATTACTGCAGTTTCACAAAAGCAGCTGCAAGCACCTTTATCTCACAGCCAACATTAAGTAAATCAATTAAAAAATTAGAATCAGAACTTAAGGTAGAACTGTTTGAACGTTCGACACGTACATTAATGTTGACTGATGCAGGGGAAATTGTTCTTAAGCAAGCTAGTAAAATATTAGATGCTACTGATGAACTATCCATCTTATTAGATGATTTAATCAATTTGCCAACAGGAAAAATTAAGATTGGGATACCCCCTTTAATTGGAACGCTTTTTTTCCCAGCCATAGCGAAAACATTTAAACAGCAATATCCAGAAGTATCCCTGGAACTAATTGAATTAGGAGCAAAACGGATTGAACAATTAGTAGAGGAAGGTCAAGTTGATGTTGGAATCATTGTTCTTCCTACAGACCATGGCAAATTCGATATTACCCCGTTTATAAAAGAGGAGTTCATGCTTTATACAAGCACAAACCATAAACTAGCCCAATTAGAAGAAGTCCACCTTCAACAATTATCAGAAGAAAGTTTTATCGTTTTTAATCGTGAATTCGCCTTACATAAACTAATTATTAAAGAATGCCAGAAAACAGGCTTTCACCCAACTATTGCTTACGAAAGTTCACAATGGGATTTAATTACAGAATTAGTTGGAGCTGAGCTAGGTATTACTTTATTACCAAAGTCAATCTATAGAAAAATGGATCATAACACGATTAAGATGACTAAATTAACATCTCCACCTATGTGGGAGCTTGGATTTATTACGAAAAAAGACAGATATCAATCTTTTGCAGTAAGGGCGCTTTTGGAGTTTGTTTCTGAGGAACTTTAATGTTACCCTGCTTTTCATTACAGATAATCAAAACGCTTGACATGACTTTGCGCAAGCCTTGATAATCATCAAAACAAATAAGCTCAGATTCTTTTGTTCTAAGAATACGAGCTTGATGAAATATTTAGATATACAATAAATAAATTAGCTCTCATTTATCCATTCTTAACGGGCAGTATGACTCCATCTTCAACTTCGAGAGAAACAAAGAAAATAAGTGGGAGATAAATGCCTGTAAAGATCCGATAAGTTCCGCTAACCATCAGTGGGGATGCAGAACCCCTTCACTGATGGAAGTCTCACTTTATAGTTAATAGATTTCTTTTTTGCATCTCTTCTTTTAATATCTTTATTATATTAGTATCCTTACTAAAATTTATTGCTTTTTTGTATATACTTATGAGTAGCTCGTTACTTATTTCCTGTAGCATATAACAATGCCTCCAATATTTATGTTCATTTCTTCTAGTTAACGATCAGTGAAAGCGTTTACTATTTACATAATAAGATATTATTATTAGAGTTCCTATATCCTTATTTATCTATTTGTTATCCTTATTTGTTACGTATCAATAATCATTTTCAACTAAGAAGAGTATTAATAAATTATATCTTTTACAATACATATCCTAGTCTCCTCAATTAGAATACTAGACAAAGGGCCAACCAAGAGAGATGTGACCAATACATTTTTCTATTTAATATTTATATAGAAAAGGCTTACAAAAAAGTAAGCCTTAAAAAACCTCCTTAAGTTACACAATTAATAATTATCCTAAAGCTGGCTCAAACTCGCCTATAACACTCTGGTACCCATTATTCTTATCATATTCTTGTTTGCGCTCTAATCCAAATTTCTCTAGGATTGGTAAATCATTGGTTGAGAAAAGGTAACTATCCTCCGAAGCCACATGCTCATGCCAAGCCCAGTTTGGAACCACGAAGAAGTCTCCTTTGGACCAGTCAAAGCGAACTCCGTTAATAATTGTGTGACCTTCTCCTTCATGTACATGATAGATGGATGCATGCGTATGACGATGTGCTTTCCCTCTAAATCCAGCAGGAAGCTTTTGCATCCATGCTGCGATCGTTGGACATGCGGTTTCTCCATTTGATGGGTTAATATACTCAACTGCATAGCCGTCACATGGGTCTGGTTCAAATCGACTTAAACCATTAATAGTGGCCTCTGTTCCTTTCCATTTGTAGGATCCTAGAGGTGCTTTTTTCGCATATCGATCAGAAATTGGACGTACCATACCGCCTTCATAACGTTGTGAACTATAGTTATCTGGTACACTTGGCTGTTCAATTCGATCTGGATATGGTTCAAAGAACGTTCCACCAAGATAGTAAATCATAGGGATATCTAGGCAATCCATCCATATCATCGGTTTATCACCTTCGTGTCCATGACCATGCCATAAACCATTTGGTGTTGTTAAAAAGTCTCCTCTTTCCATGAAAATACGTTCACCTTGAACGATTGAGTACGCGCCTTCTCCTTCCATGACAAAGCGGAGAGCATTTTGCACATGTCTATGAGATGGTGCTGTTTCACCAGGTTGGATAAGTTGAACAGCAGCGTATAGAGTTTGAGTTGTTGATGCCCAGCCCCAAGGCTTCCGATAATTAAGTCCTGGGTTCTGTAAGTAAATCGCTCTTCTTTCTCCACCACGATCAGGCGTAAATATTTGCGTTGCTTCCTGTAGCTTTTTATTTAACAATTCACTTTTCCATAAATATGCTTGTGCATGTGGCTCAGGTGTATGCTTCATTAAATCCGGAATTGCATTCCATAGGGGACCAAGATGATATTGCTCAATGTCTCTGTTAAAATCCTGAACAACTGTACTGCTAAAAAACTCATTCTTTTCTGCCATTACTTTCTCCTCCTATTCCTGATTAAGCTTTGTTAAGTTGCGTTGGATTTGCTGATAGTGCTTTTCAGCATGCTCTACGATCAAATGGTTCACAATAAACTGGACGGGTTTTCCATCAAATCGTGGATTACGACTTGGAGCTTTGATCTCTAAATCCTCACTTGTAAGGGTTTGAAGTGTTTGTTCTACTAAATAAGGAACTGATGACAGTTGGATTAAAACATCCGAAACCTCTAAACTGTTAATATTTTCTTCCGACACAGTTTTCAGTCTCGTTTCATCTGTTAAATCTCGCCCCCATGGTTCCTGTGGGTTATTTATGATTTGTTGAACTTCCTTTATCCAATAAGGGATAGCTTCAGCAACATGTGTGATAATTTGCATAACAGACCATTCCTCTGCAGAAGGTTTCCATCTAATTTCTTTTTCAGTAAGATCCTTTACTAATTTAGTAATATTTTGAATAGATTGTTGAACAGATTCAATCGCACTAGTTTGTATTGTTTTAGTCATGATACCGGAACCTCCACTGTCTGTTTGACCTTATTTTCTAGTACTCCAACTTGATCTACTTCAATACGAACAATATCTCCATCCTTTAAAAACACTTGTGGATCACGAGCAACTCCTACTCCACCAGGTGTACCTGTTAAAATAATGTCACCTGGTTCTAGTGTCATTAAATTTGATAAAAACTCAACTAAATACTGAACAGAGAATACGAGATTTGCAGTATTGGATCGCTGACGTTCCTCTCCATTAACCGTCAAGACAATATCTAATCCTGATGGATCTGTTAATTCGTCTGCTGTCACTAGCCAAGGACCCATTGGAGCGCTTCCATCCACTGCCTTACCTTGAAGCCACTGTAACGTTCTGCGTTGAATATCACGATAGGTGACATCATTCACAATTGTATACCCAGCGACATAATTCAAGGCCTCTTTTTGTGATACATTGCGTGCACGTTGTCCGATCACAAAGGCAAACTCCGCCTCATAGTCCAGTTGCTCAGATATTGGGTGGAAAGGAATATCATCCTGTGGTCCAACAACTGTATTAGCATATTTGGCGAAAACAACTGGATACGGCGGCAGCTCCCGTTTCATCTCTAAAATGTGTTCGCGATAATTGTGACCAACGCAAATCATTTTTCCAGGAGATGGAACAGGAGCTTCTATTTTCACTTCAAAAACTGGAAAAACAAGCATACGTCCCTTTTCATTAACCCTATTTTTTAAAGCATAAACAACTGCTTTTTTCGCTTCATTTATACTTTCAGGTCCACCTTGTAAAAATTCTGTCATTTCTACAGGAACAAATGCTTCTGCAATTTTCTCTGCGCGCAATTTTCCTTTTGAAACCAGTAAGGAACAATAAGCTGTGTTTAGATCAATCACTTTTTCATTCTCTATTGCTCCAATACGGGTTATCCCATCTTTCGTAAACGACACTAGTTTCAAGTTCATTCCCTCCATATCTAAAAATTGTTTCATTCTTGCTCATATTATATCGAGATCAAAATTGATCTCACATTCTATCGTTCTTCTATATGGAACAACTGAGAAAAAATTTTTAGAAATACTCCTTGGCTTATCACCAAGTCCGAATGGCAATAGCCTTAGTTTTTCTTATACTATCATCCAAAAATCTTATACTTTCTGATAGTACAAAAAAATAAGGCTGAGAATCTTATACTCAGCCTCTTTATCGGTTAATTTTTTTGTTTTCGCAACCTTACCATTTCCGTCATTTTCTCTCCTGAACGAACTAGTTCTTCAACTAATCTACGACTTTTCAACTTACTTTTCATTCGATTTGCCGCGCCGACAATATTAACGGCAGCCAGCACATTCCCCTTCTCATTAAATATTGGTGCTGCAATGGCTATAACGTCTTCTTGTAATTCTCGGTCACATACAGCATATTTCTCTGCTTGAATGGAATCCAACCTTTCGTATAGACTTCTATGAGAGGTTATTGTGTTTTCCGTATACCTTTCCAACTTCTCCGGCAAAAGTTGTTCTCTTACTTCCTGCTCCTGAAAAGCCAGAATAACTTGGCCAATACTTGTTGCATGAATAGGATTTCTTTTCCCTATATGCGTAAATAAAGAAGTCGGGTTGTCACATTCAACCTTTTGAAGATAAATCATATGATGTCCTTCAAGAATACCGAGGTGAGATGATTCACCTGTTCTTTCTGTTAACATGTTTAAAACAGGGACAGATTCATTTAAGATAGGTAGCTGTGAACTTACTAGATTTGTTAGTGTTAATACAGATGTTCCTAAACTATATCTATTTGACCGCGGATTTTTATAGACAAAGCCTTCACTTGCCATAGAGGCAAGCAGCCTGTGAACTGTACTTTTGCTTAACCCTAGATTTTTTGAAATATCTGTTACACCTTGTTCAGGATGATCCATTGTAAAGCCTTTCAAAATACTTAAAGCATTGGCTAGAGATGAGTCTCTTTTCTCCATTCATTCACTCACTCCACTCTTTTAAACTTTAAAATATCCACTCTAACAATATCATTCACTAAAAGAATGTTATTTCCTTTGTTAAATAGAGGAAACTCCCTATTTTTTGTATAATAAAAGTAATATTTACATTTGTACTCTATATAAGGGTGTGATGACTAATGAAAAAAGATCCCCCTTCAAAAGCCATCTTATCATCTGTTAAAAATGCGATGCGGATACTGCGTCTTTTTAAAAAAGGACAGGAAGAGTTAGGTGTTACAGAGATTTCAACACTTACTAACCTATCAAAAAGCACAGCACATCGATTAATTTCAGAGTTGGTTTATGAAGGTTTTTTATCGAAAAACCCAAAGACAAATCATTACAGGCTAGGGCTTTCGCTCCTAACATTAGGTGGTGTTGTGTTTAGTCATAGAGATCTTTTTCTTGAAGCACAACCAATAGTAGACAATCTTGTAGAAGAGTTAGGGGAAACCGCTCATATATGTCTTCTCGAAGATATCGAAGTTGTTTATCTATTTCGAAAAGAATGTGATCAACCTGAAAGGCTCTTAACATATATGGGAAGGAAAAATCCTATTCATTGTACAAGTGAAGGTTTAGCCATTATGGCATTTCAAAAACAAAAGATGATAAACAGCTTTTTAAAGAATACTTTTTACTCTTACACTGATTTCACAATATCAGACCCGAAAGAATTAGAAGATGAAATGAGTAGAATTAGAAGAAGAGGCTATGCAATTACACCAAACCAATTTTACACAGGCTTTATTGGAATCGCTGCCCCGATTTATGATCATACAGAAAACGTGGTGGCTTCTGTTTCAATCATTGGCTCAACTTCACGAATTACGGAGGATAAATATCCACTATTTATTGACAAAATTAAAATAGCAGGGAATCAGATTTCTGAAATGTTAGGGTACTATTAGAAAAACTTGGCTTATCGCCAAGTTCTAATGGCGAAAGCCTTAGTTTTTTGTATACTATCTTCCATATAATTTAATACTTTCAGATAGTATAAATATACCATCCAACTTTGATCGTTGGATGGTCTTCTATCTAATGAAATAATTATAAAATGTAAAACGTATTTCCCTCCGGCCCTATTGGCAGGTGCCCGGCCTCTACTAATTCAACAATTGGTAAAAAGATATTTTCTTCCCCGGCTAGCTCAGCTGTGCATGCCATCACGCTCACATACATTGCTAAACCGACCAAGTATTCAATTGTTTTCTTCTCTTTAAATTGCTGAAATAGATGCGAGTAAGCACCATGAAAGATTAATTCCGGTACCCGATCACCCAATTCCAAAAGTAGCTTTTCATGTCCAGCTTGCTTAATTTTATTACTTAACTGATCAGGAATTTCTTTTAAAGAATCCCAAATTTCACTTCCTTCAAACGTAAGACGGTTAATTATTTCTGGTAGCTCTTCTTTTGATACCCATTTTATCGTATAAGAATTTACTTTAAGCAAATCCATAAAATCGCTAACTTTTCCCTCAGATGATACGTTTTGCAGTCCTGCCTCCTTCCCCCATTTAATAGCTTGTAATCTAGTAACCATTGCATCAATGAATTTTGTTTGCAAATCAACCACTTCAACATTTATGATTTCAGCCATTTATCTTCTGCTCCCTTCGATTTGGTTTTTATTTAATATTTTGTTGTTAATTCCGGTGGTCCAAATTTAGGACCATAAGGGCCTTCATCTAACCAACGTCCCAATCTAGGAATAATCGATACAAGTGATGCGGCTAGTTCACGCTTCATATTCATATCAGGGGCATTTCCTTGTAAGTGATGTAAGGCTGTGCTTGAGCCGTCACGGTTCCATTTCGCTGCAATTCTACGTTCATTTGCCACCGCTTCAATTGCTTCTGTCCGTTCTTCTTCAGAGTTAACTTGAAGTGCTTTTTCAATTCCACGGACTGCTAATAGCGCATCCGGCACTCCTGAGTTAAGACCGCGAGCACCAAATGGAGCGAATAAATGAGCTGCTTCACCAGCAAGAAGAACTCTGCGTTTTTCATCTGTAAACGAGTTAGCAACAACTTGATGAAAGCGATAGGTTGATACCCATGTGACTCTTTCTGCATATTTTGGATCCATTACTTTTGGTAGCCACTTTTTCACACCTTCAATATTTGAAAACTCTTCTGGATTATCCTTTTCCAGTAATTGAAGGTCCACACGCCAGCCTCCTTTAAACGGAACAAACATTACATTACGTCCTCCCATAGCTGGGTGTTGGTAATGGAACGTTCTCTCAAGTGGAAGAGGATTTTCCTCGTCCTCTTTTACATCCACCACAAGGAAAGTATCATTTGTTCTTGGGCCTTCAAACGTTAAGCCGGCCTGCTCTCTAACTACAGAACGAGCACCATCACTTCCAATAATGTATTTAGCTTCCCAAACTTCACCGGATTTCGTCGTTAGAATCACAACATCTTCCTTAATATCCAATTTGTCTACAGGTGAATCCCAACAGAATTGAACACCAGCTTCTATGCATTCTTCGTAAATATGTTTTTCTATTTCATCTTGATGAAGTGCCGTAAAATGCGGTAGTTTATGAGGATCTTTGTTATTTGTTAATCCATAATTACGTACATACACCTCTTTACCTTTGTATAAGGTTCTTTTCACTGGCCATATAATCCCATTTCTAGCAAGAGTAAAACCAAGTCCTTTTGTTGTTTCTTCAAGAAGCTTTAACGTGGCACTGTGCAAATAAATAGCACGACTTCCCGGGCGGGCACGTCCAAATGGTTCGGCTTCTATAACAACAGATGATATCCCCTTTTTCTGTAAAGCAAGACCTGCTACAAGACCAACCGGACCAGCACCGACAACAATGACATCACATTTCTTTCTTTTCAACATTTCCTTCTCCCCTTTAGTAAAAATGATTTCTTCTTGTCTTGATTATAAGAAACTCCAGCTATTATTCTTATCCTTTTGTTCTTCTATACGGAACAAAAAAAAGTTTTTTACTCATTTACTCTATTAAATTTATATCTTGTTTTTTACTACATGTATTCACTTTCTTTAGGGGTCAGAGATCCTTAACAAATAGTCTGTAATAAAACAATCCTTCTTTAGAAATCAAGTAGGAATCTCCATAAAAAAGACTCATAAGAGAAAAGGTTTCTCCAATGAGCCTATTAAAAACATGAATTCTATTCACTCTACTGCATGACAAACATCTACTTCAAAACCGCCGATTTGTTCTATTTCAATTCTCACTGAATCCCCATGTTCAATTGGTCCAACGCCTTCTGGAGTGCCTGTTGCGATAATATCTCCGGCATTTAGCGTCATATTATCACAAGCTACTTCAAAGCATTTATAGCAATCATAAATTAGATACTTCGTACTGCCATCCTGACGTATTTCATCATTGACCCACAATGTCATTTTTAAGTCATTTGGATCTTTAATTTCATCAGCTGTTACAATCCATGGACCAATTGGTGTAAACGTATCAAACGACTTTCTCCATGTTCGCTCTTCATTTCCTCTTATTGAGATATCTAAAAGGGCAAAATATCCGAAAATATAGTTCTTCGCATCTTCTGCTTTAACATTTTTTGCCCTTTTACCGACGATATATCCCAGCTCCGCTTCGTGATCAGTTCGTCGATCCTTGAAAGGAAGAATAATAGGATCGGAGGGACCTGAAAGAGATTCGGGAGATTTCAAAAACAACGCTAAATCTTCAATAGTTCGCGGAGCATTGTTAAACATTTTATTCATTTCGATTTGATGGTTTTTATAGTTAACCGGTGCCGCCCAAATTTTCTTTGTGGAAGGAACAGGTGAATGAAGTTTTACACTAGATAAAGGATATGATGTACTCGTTAGTAAGGCATCCTCTATTTTCCCTTTCAACACATCAAAGTTTTCAATAAGGTGTTGAAAGGATTCACCTGGATTAGACGTTTCCCACTCTACTGCATCTGATACATCAACTATTTGTTTTCCCTGAACAATTCCAAGTAAATTGTCATTAAAAATCGCGATTTTCATTCCAGGCTCCCCCCTTATCTTACAGTGTGTTATCTGGTACAAATACTTTCTCTACAATTTGATGACCGTCATTATCTTTGTATGCTTCACTGTATTCGAGGTCTAATTTTTCCATAACAGGTTTGTCATTAAACGAAAACAAGAATACATCCGCTTCTCCAGTGTTCACATGCTCATGCAAACTCCATGGTGGTAAGATAAAAAAGTCTCCTTTTTCCCACTCGAACTTCTCACCATTTATTACGGTATAACCTGAGCCTTCAAGAACATGGAATATGGCGCTATGCACATGTCTATGTGCTTTTGTTTGTTGACCAGGCTTGAGCTTCTGCATCATCGTCCCAATTCGGGAATCCGCGGAACCTCCTGTTGTTGGATTAATATACTCAATAGCATAACCATCAAAAGGATCATTTTCTGTCTCTTTCATTTCATCTAGCAAATACTTCACTCTATCAAACTTATATCCAAAAATCGGTGAAGGATAGCCAGGCTCCTTTGATTCGTTAAGCTTCTTAAATGCCCCCATTGAAAATTGCTTTGTTGAGTAATTTTCAGGTGCTTCCATCGGATATGTTTCTTCTTCAAATGGTTCAAAAAACGAGGCTGCCATTGTTTTAACAAGTCCAACATCAAGCCCATCAAGCCAAAACATCGGCTCTGTCCCTTCGTGTTTATGTTCATGCCATGTCCATGCGGGAGTCAAAATCATATCTCCGCGCTTCATATATGTTTTTTCACCATTAACGGCTGTATATGCCCCGTTACCTTCAATAACAAAGCGAATCGCTGACTGTGAATGATGATGAGAAGGTGCACTTTCACCAGGTAACAGCAATTGAATACCCGCATAAAGGGTATGCGTCCCATAGCCTACAAGACCTCTTTTTAACAAACTTGGATTTTGCAAATAAACTACCCGACGCTCTGCATCTTTCCCCGGTTCAAGTAATTCTCCAGCTTTTAAAACATATTCACGAATTGTTTTCCATTTCCACAAGTATGGTTCAACATCATGGACCGGCTCTTTTGTTACCATATGTCCAAGATCATACCAAAGTGGTCCCAAATACTGTTTCTTCATTCCTTTATAATACTGATCCAATTCTTCTTTAACAGACACATCGTTTTTCGCCATCTTTATTCACTCTCTTATATAGATTATGATTTATATTTTCTTCCTTTATAATGATGCCAGCAATCCTGCGTTTTATCTTCACTAAATCCTTCTGACTACTTCTCATAAGCCGGCATGCATGCTGGGACAGCGATTCTTCATCACCTAAGTAAGGCAAGAAGTTTAATGCTCTTATAGCCAATTGCTGTGATTGTTCATGGGTAAATACCATCGTATAATCAAGCTTTTGCTCATTTCTTTCGAAGCCTGATAGTTTAATCACTTTTTCTGTTCTTAAAATCGCACTCTCAATTGCATAGATATATGAAACAAGGTCAGCAAGGAATGCAGCAACTTCTTGTTCTTCGTTTAACATGACCAAATCATATTTTTGTATAGAAAAAATCAATGCATGATAAAGATTTTTTAATAGAAGAAGAGTCTGTTTTTCTTGTATAAGAATTCCGTTTTGAGCCTTCGTTTGCTTGGTTTGCTTTTCATACGTTTTGAGTAATGTCATGGCTATATTTAATCGGTTTATTTCGTTCGTTCCTTCAAAAATACGGGTGATTCTGGAATCACGATACAATGTTTCTATTTCATATTCATCCATGTATCCGTAACTTCCATGAATTTGAAGGGCTTCATCTACAATAAAATCAAGCGCCTCGCTAGAAATTATTTTATTGATTGAGCATTCAACTGCAAAATTGCTAATCACTGATGCGACATCGTTTTTGTCAGTTAAATCATTAAACGACTTTTCCAACAATCCGGCTGTTCGATAAATAGCACTCTCTTTTACATAAGTTTTAATCGCCATATCTGCCAGCTTGTTTTTAATTAAAGCAAAGCATGAAAGTGACTGACCAAACTGTTTTCGGTGATTGGCATACGTAACAGCAATCTCAATAGCACGCTTGGCAGTTCCAAGTGATGTCGCTGAAATTTTATGTCGTCCAAGATTTAAGACATTAAGTGCAATAACATGCCCCTTACCAATCTCGCCGATGATATTTTCCTGAGGGACCTTTACATTGTCGAAAATGACAGAACAAGTTGAAGATCCTTTTAGACCCATCTTCTTTTCCTCCGGCCCGATGGACACTCCATCGAAATCCTTTTCTACGATAAAGGCCGTAAACCGCTATTTTTGCAAACACGATAAAGATACCCGCAAAACCAGCGTTTGAAATCCACTGCTTTTCACCATTTAGAATATAGTATCCATTACAATCTGAAGGAATTGCTGTTGTTTTGACACTCATTGCATCTGTTCCAGCTCCAGGCTCTGTTAAAGCGTAGGCTGTAATTTGACCACCAATCCCGGTTTGTCCACCAAATGTAATGGAAAATGAACGAGCGAGTGCCATTTTTTTCGAAATAATTGTTGAGCAGATTTTGCCAAGGCCTAGACCTCTAACAGCCTCGGGAATATCCGCACTAATTAATCCGAGCTGACCAGCCTCATTCATCAGGCGAACCGTTTCATCAAATTTTTGATTTTCAATTTTATCCAAAACCGGTGCTACATCTTTGATCACAAACTTCTCTACTAAATCATTAATCATTTCATGTTCCTGATTAAAATCATCAGGGATAAAAACTTCTACAAGTTCAACATCATTCGTTAAATAATGTCTTTTCTTTTTTTCGATCAACATTTCTTAGACCTCCATAGGTTGATCGAGTGGCAACATTTTTTCTCGAACCTCCTCTGGGATCGGCTGTGCTTTTGGTTTTTCTTTAAAAGAAGACCATGCCCGAACTTCATATCCGCTGGCTACTTTGATATCTCCTTTTAAAAAAACATGACTGATTTTGAAAACTTTATTTTGGATCTCCTGAACTGTGCTTTGAACCTCCACGTTATCTTCAAATAATAGTGGTTGCTTAAATTGACAATTTGCCTCAAGAATCGGGCATCCTACTTGCTGTTCTTTGAATAACTTGGAAGATGAAAATCCTATAGCAGTTAAATATTCATGTGTTGCTTCATCCATCCATTTATAAAAATTGGGATAAAATACGATACCTGCAGCATCTGTATCTCCCCATCGCACCTTAAAGCCATAGTTACTTTTCATCTCAGCACCTTCTTTTGATTAAACTGGACGACTCATTTGCCATGCTAATTGATCACGCAGCTTTAGCTTTTGAATTTTCCCGCTCGCTGTCACTGGAAAATCTTTTGTGAAAATTACTTTTCCAGGTAATTTAAAAATAGCAAGCTGCTCTTTTAAATAGTCTTTCATTTCCTCTTCCGTACTTGTTACCCCATCTTTTAAAATAATTACGGCACAAACGATCTCACCTAGTGTCTCGTCTGGAAGTCCAACCACAGCTGCTTCAGCAATTTTCGGATGCTTCATTAATACCCCTTCAATTTCTTGCGGATAAATATTGAATCCACCTCGAATTATCATTTCTTTCTTTCTTCCAACAAACGTTAAATATCCCTGGTCATTTAGTTTTCCTAAGTCACCTGTATAGAACCAGCCTTCATCATCCAGTACGGTGGCCGTTTGCTCAGGGAGCTTATAATAGCCCTTCATTATGCCAAAACTTTTGATTGCAATCTCACCAACTTCACCATTTGGGACCGCTTCCCGTTGATCATCGACAATTTTTAATGTCACACCCGGAATTGGCTTGCCGACAGTTTCACAAATGTTTATTTCATTATCATCGTACGGCGTCATTGTAACTGAAACAGTTTCTGTTATTCCGTAGGATTGGCAAAGATTAATTCCCATCCGCTCTCTGATTTCCTTCATTTTCGCCGGTGATATAGCAGAAGCTCCAACTATCCCTGCTCTTAAAGAAGATAAATCATACTGGTCAAAGCTTTCAGTTTCCAATACTTTTATAAACATTGTTGGAACACCTTGTTTAATCGTCACCTTCTCTTGTTCGATCAACTGTAACATCTGCTGTGGATGAAACTTTTCTTGCAACACCATACGAGCTCCTGATGATACTGCACAATAGAGATTAATAGCCATACCAAAAATGTGAAAAAATGGGGCAGCAATCACAAATACATCTTTATCTGTACAAAATAGTTGTCTTTTAATTGTATTTGCTGATTGCACAACACTTCGATGTGTAATCATGACTCCTTTCGGAACCCCTGTCGTTCCAGAAGTGTATAAAATACAATTAACATCATTTTTTGTATCAATTTCTGCTTCTTCTACTTCATTTTCATTATTAAAAAGCAATTCATCATACGATGGAAGACCATCTAGTTTGCATTTTACAGTGATCGCTTCAGGTACAAGAAAAAGAACTTCTTTATATCCGATGTTATCTTCAAATCCTTCAGTAGCAAAAAGAATTTTCGGTTCGGAATTTTTTAAGATAAAATTAACTTCATGTTTTTTATACTTTGGATTAAAAGGAACGAGTACAGCCCCAAGTTTGGCGACAGCAAAGTAGATAATGGCCGTTTCATACAAATTAGGTAATGCTGTAGCAATTCTGTCGCCTTTCTCTATTCCCTTAGCCTTTAAACCTGCCGCAATGCGATCCACATCTTTTAAGAAAACGGAGTATGAAACACGTTGCATTAAATCGTATATTGCCTCTTCTTCACCATACTCAATAGCTGTCCGCTTCAGTAAACCATACAAGGTCATTTGATCTTCTTTCTGATTCATGACTTACATCCCTCTCCCTTGTTTTCTATTCCTTAACAAGTGATAGATAAAGAAATTAGTATACTTATAAGGGTACATATCCCTTGAAATTGATCTTTATTCACACATATATCATTCTATATAGCGCTTTCATTTATTTAAAAATTAAAATATTCCTTTTTTAGAAAACGATTATAATGCTTCCCAAACAGCTGCAATACCTTGACCTCCACCGATACATACTGCGGAAGCACCAAATTTTTTGTTTCGTCTTCTTAATTCATAAATGAGGGAAGTTGAGATCCTCGTGCCACTTGCAGCCAGTGGATGTCCGATCGCAACGGCTCCACCATTTACATTTCCAATCTCTAGGTCAAATCCTAACACTTTTTGACAAGCTAGATATTGTGCCGAGAAGGCCTCGTTAATTTCGATTAAATCTAAATCTCCCAGTGTCATATTCGCTTTTTTCAATGCACCTTGAATGGCTGGAACAGGACCAATTCCCATGTACTTAGGCTCTACACCAACTACCTCCCACGAAACCAATCGTGCAATTGGTGTTAAACCTCTCTCATTCGCATAATCACCTGATGCCACAATAATTGCGGCAGCTCCATCCACCATTCCGCTTGCATTCCCTGGCGTTACAACACCGTTTTCAACAAATCGTGGTTTTAATTTACCAAGCTGTTCCAAACTTGTATGACGAACATGTTCATCATATGAAATAACTTTATCACCTTTTCGTCCCTTAACTGTAACTGGAACGATCTCTTCCTGTAAGTAGCCCTTCTCTCTTGCTAACAGCGCACGCTCATGACTTGCGAGTGCATGTTGATCCACTTCTTCTCTTGTTACGTTGTATTTTGCTGCAAGATTTTCCGCCGTTTCTCCCATCGTGCAATCTCCATAGGTATCATAAAGACCGTCCCATACCCAATCCTCGACAACTGGTGCTCCAAGCTGACTCCCCCATCTCATACCACGAATAACGTGAGGTACCTGGCTCATGCTCTCTGTTCCACCAGCTAGCACTACTTTGGATTCATCTGTTAAAATATAGCGCGCTGCTGTTAAAATCGATTCAAGCCCTGTACCACATAGACGATTAATGGTTAGAGCAGGAACATCAATCGGTGTCCCTGCCTTTAACCCAACATGTCTTGCTAATAAATGAGCGTCCTTGCTTGATTGTTGAACATTTCCAAACACAACCTGATCAACGTCCTCACCAGTGATCTTTGCTCTTTGCAATGCTTCTTTCGCTGCAATCGCTCCCAAATCGGTTGCGGTAATCTCACGAAATGAACCTGATATCTCTGCAAACGGCGTCCTTGCTCCTTCTAAAATAACGATATTTTTCATGGTTTTCACCTCATTGTTTAGGTATGGTGTTTCTTATCTCCCTGTATAAACAGGTTTTCTTTTTTCCACAAAAGCTTGAAGTCCCTCGACTCTGTCTTGAGTTGAAAAAGCATTTCCAAAGCACGCACTTTCAATCAACAGTCCAGATTCTAAGTCAGTATTTCCTCCGACATTTACTGCAGTTTTCACCATTTGAAGCGCAACTGGAGGCTTTTGTGCTAATTTCTTCGCCCATTCCTTTGCTGTAATAAGAACCTCTTCAGCAGGAACTACTTTGTTTACAATCCGTAATTCCAGCGCTCTATTTGCATCAAACATGTCACCGAAGTAGAGTAATTCCTTTGCTATACCTTGACCAACTATTTTTTGTAATCGTTGAGTTCCGCCGCCACCAGGAATGATTCCTAAACCAACCTCAGGAAAAGCAAATTTTGCTCGATCAGAACTGATTCGAAGATCACATGCAAGGGCAAGCTCAAAGCCACCACCAAGTGCCAAACCATTTAATGCTGCAATAACCGGCTTTGTTATTTGCTCGATTTTAGAGAAAACAGTTCTAGATACTTTGTTCATTTTGTTTACACCTACAAGATCAAGACTAGCCATTTCATTGATGTCAGCTCCTGCTACGAATGCTTTCTCACCGCTACCCATAAGAATGATCGCACGCACTTCATCATCTGCCTCCAACACATCAAATAAAGTAGAAAGCTCTTGAAAAACAACGGTGTTTAAAGGATTTACCGGCGGTCTATTTATGGTTACAACTGCTACATTCTCCTCAATCTCACATAATAAAAATTCATAAGTCATGATTATGTCCCCCTTATTATTGGTAATCGTAAAATCCTGCCCCAGTTTTCTTACCATGACGACCTGCTCTAACCAGCTGTTTTAATAATTGTGGTGGTGCGAAATGGTTATTATTAAATTCTTCTTTAAAATACTCCATCACATGGTAACCAATCTCGACTCCCGCATAATCTTGAAGGGTAAATGGCCCCATAGGGTAGTTCAATCCTAGAGTTACAGCCTTATCGATATCTTCAGCTGAAGCAACGCCTTCCTCAAGGAGCTTAATTGCTTCAATGAATTGTGGAATCATAATTCTGTTTACGATAAACCCAGGAGAATCTTTCTTTACTTCAACTGGTTCTTTGAATAATTGTTTGGATAGCACTTTCAATTCTTCGATTGTTTCATCACTTGTCTTATATCCACGGACAACCTCGACAAGCTTCATCAGTTGTGCTGGATTAAAGAAATGCATCCCAGCCACACGATCCGGACGTTTTGTCGCGGAAGCAATTTCTGTAATAGACATAGACGAAGTATTTGTAGCTAAAATACAATCTTCGTTAACAATTCCGTCAAGCTTTGAGAATACTTCTTTCTTTAAGGCAAGATCCTCTAAAACTGCCTCAATCACAACATCTGCCCCGCTCATTTCTTCTAAACTAGTTGTTGTTTGAATACGTGCAAATGCTTCTTGCTTTTGCTCCTCTGTCATTTTCCCTCTCTCTACACTTTTGTTCATAAATTGATCAATGCGTTTAAGAGCACCATCTAAAAAACGCTCCTCGATATCATGTAAAATAACCTGAAACTTATTCATAGCTGCTAGGTTTGCAATACCTGAACCCATTGATCCAGCACCAACCACACCAATTGTTTGAATAGCCATTCTTCTCATCCCCAATCTAATTATCATTTCTATAAGGTAATTATAGCGGTCGTTGTAAGGGGTTTGTACCTACACAATGTAGGAAAAACTATGAGGAGGTTTATATATTTTGTAGGAAAGGTGCCTGGTGGGGTGCCTGTCACCACCAGGCATTTGTCGAAAATGATTTAAATGAAGTTACAAAAAAAGCAGTCCCTACTTAATGCTAGTCGGACTGCTTTTTTAAAACAATTAATCTAACTATTTTTTAACCGCTCCCCATGCATATCATGAAGCTTAAAAGCCATCATTAAATTAAACCTGATTTCTGCATCATTTAAATCGACATTTAATAATGATTCAATTTTTTCTAGTCTGTATAAAAGGGAACTTCGGTGTATAAATAGTTCATCTGATGTGCTTTTAATATTTCCGTTATTTTGTAGAAAAACATATAAAGTCTGGTATAAATCTATGTTTTTATTTTCTGTGTATGTTAAGAGAGGTTGCAGTTGATTTTTTATAAACAAGTTTACAGCATTTGATTGATCTAAATGGTGAAGAATTGTATAAGCTCCAAGATCCTCGTATAATGAAAACGAAGTATGTTTCATCCGAATTTTAATTACCTTTAACGCTAAAAGTGCCTGTTGGTAACTCACATAATAATCTTTCATTTTGTTTGTTGATGAACCAATACCCAATAAAACCTTACAACCACTATACACTTCTAAAGACCATTTTTTAATATGATCATAAAGATTCTTCCAATACTTCTTGCTTTGAGTAGCCCTATCATCCACTGGTATTAAGAGGATATAGTTATCATCATGTGACACCGTTAAGATCCGATGATCAAGCTTAGCAAGGTGGGATTTAATTGCATCCCATAAGAGGACTTTTTTTGCCTGCTGTTCTAAGAGATCATTTTCATCTAATGATATCGTTAATACTGCTACATGATGAGATGTGAAAATATCCCATTGAAAAAGGTTTGCATATTGTATGATACTCTCTTGGTCTTCTATTTTTTCCACCAACAACTTGCTAATAAAACTATCCTTTATCTGCTCTTTTGTATCTAGGA
This sequence comes from Metabacillus sp., assembly GCA_035645575.1. Taxonomy (GTDB): domain Bacteria; phylum Bacillota; class Bacilli; order Bacillales; family Bacillaceae; genus Metabacillus. The sequence goes on along the minus strand of DASQMK010000120.1, from coordinate 9,417 downwards.
CGAGTTTTTGCTTAATAAATTGAATAGAGCATATATTTCGAGCCATCTCAACTGTCAGCTGGTCAAATTCATTCATCTCGTCAGCTGTGTTGCATACAGATAGATACCCTAAAAGATTTCCTCCGCCATTAATAACCCAAAAGGAAAACACGCAATCACTTTTTTCAGGTAGTGTCACTGTAAACCTATCTTGTTTTTTTAGATTTTGCCTAACCTTAATCGCTTCAAAAGCAAGGTTATCAGGTAAATTGTAATCGTTATCAGAATTTCGGAAGTTAAAGGAAATTGGTCTCATAAACCGGTCATATAAGATGACTGTCTCTTGAAATAAATCTGAAAGATTTAGTGTAATCCCTTCAAAATCATCATTTTCTACTGTTTTTTTCACAAGTGACTGCTGAAAGTCCAGCAAAAAATGAAGGCGGTTTTTATTATCTTTTTCGCTTCTATATAACCGCTCATTCTCTAAGAGAGTCGCTACATGTGTTGATAACATTTCTAGGATTTTTAAGTCTTCCTGAGTAAAAGGTCTTTCATATTTATTTTCAACATGCAGTACACCAATTGGTTTAAGATCGATCAGGAGTGGGACCGTCAATTGAGCGCATCCCGCCTTTTCAAGAAATGGAAAATATTCTTTAAGTGCGTAGTTATCCTCAATCATAATTTGATCGAAATATTTCATTTCCCCATAAACAGGCTTTTGAAGATCAAAGCAATTATCCTTTTCATTATATAAATACATACAAGCAAAGTCGGCATTTGTCGACTTACCTGCTCTGTATGTTACTTCAGAAAAATGCTGATCCAAAGAAGAGTCTAGAGACTGATTTTTACTAATCCATTCAATTCCCTCTATCTTCTTTAACTGATTTTCCTTTTGTCTTGCAACAGATAAAGCAACGGCCATATCTTTCCCGAATTCCTCAAAATGACTCCCCATCTCTAACAGTGGCACATAACTTAAAAATCCTACGATACAAAAACCAAAGTGATGAATCTCATCATTTAACGGAACTGTAAACCATGTTTTAACATTTTCTTCCTTAAGGATCTCTGTTAATCTGCAATTACTATGTGTTACCGATGTTTTATATGTCAAACTTTGACGAAGAACTTTGGAGGAACAGTTTGTCGCTAGCAGAGGAAAATGCCTAAGCACTGATGGAATATTTCCACTCCATGCCTTAGGAATAAAATGATCTCCCTCACTCAAAACCACTCCTACAAAATCACAATAAAGCTCTGAACGAAAGGAATCAGCTAAATATTGAAGCACCTCTTCTTCTGTATTAATTTTTATGAGCTGCCGGGATGTGGTTCGTAGATGATTTTCTACTTTTTTCATTAGTACTTCTCTTTTACTGTTTGACACACAATAACCCCCTGTTTCCGTTTTTCTCCTTGACCTCATTATAAAAGAAGAAAAACTTAAATGAAAAGGTAATCGTGATAGATTTAACGATTAATAGACTTGATAAAATGATATTTGTACCTCATTTGGCCTTCTAATACCTTCACCAATAAAAATCATCCGGTTCAAAAAGGAGTATTTTTCACTGCTTGTTTCAAAAGTTGGTGTAGTTTTAAAATAATATGATCCGTCCGGAACCTGTTCACCACGAATGATTTTATCAATAATCTCTATAGGACCATGTCTGTATCCTTTATTCATCACATAAATGGGTAGGCCATCGTCAGTTTCAATAATATAGTGAGCAAGTGCCTCTGTTACACCATCATATCTTATTATCTGATAATCAGCTCCACATGAAAGGACTTTCCCTTTAATTCCCTCACCTTCAAAAGTTCCCCCAATAATGGGAATCACCCTTCTTAAACCTGTTCCAACATCTCCAATTTCAATCGGTGCGTCTACCTTAATATTTGCTTTAAATAGAAATGTAGTTTCCATATGTTTAGTTCCTTTCTTTTAATATAGGACTATTCTGAATTAACTCTGGATAGCTAAAACTTGTTTAATCCACTCCAGGCATTTACTTCAATCAACAAAACCTGAAAATAACAAATGGGCAACCTTCTACCATTCTTCTATAATTCTTGAAGAATAGTAGGGTAAGTTAACCCATTTGAAGTTAAAACCTGACGAATTTATTTTGCCACATTCACTGGACGATTTGCTGGTTTAATCTCTTCTTTTGCTTCATAATAGTTTCCATGCTTTTCCTGAACAAACAACATCGCGATACCACCAAGTAACGCAGCTCCTCCTATTGCGACAAAATTAAACTGTGGTAATAGATTCATTGTTAGTAGAAATCCAACAAAGATAGGTGCTACAATTCCCCCGATACGACCAAATGCCATCGTGCTTCCAAGTGCTGTCGAACGCATACTTGAAGGATAGTACTGAGAAACAAAAGCATTCGAAATATTCTGCAATCCAACCGAAGCTGCACCAATAATAGCAATTAAAACAAAGGCAATGGCCATACTATTTGTTAATCCGATAAAAGATAACGCGATTGCACCACAGAAGAATAAAGGAACTAGAACCTTTTTAAATCCAATTTTGTCAACCAAACGACCGAATATTATCGTTCCTACAATGGCTCCAATCTGCATAACAGCAGTAAATGCAAGACTTGAGCTAAGATCATAGCCAGACTGCATCATTAGGCGAGGTAGCCATGTGTTCATAGAGTAGATTAAAACAAAAGCACTAAAACAAGAAACCCAGAACATAATTGTACTTAACGCACGCTTATCTTCAAAAAGCTTTACAACTGGTGAGCCCGGATCTTTTGCCGGTGGCTTAACAAATTCGAATTCCTCACCATTTCTTAATTCAGGATCAACCTTCATTAACGTTTTTCTTGCTTCATCTTCTTTTCCTTTTTCAATAAGAAACCCTACCGACTCTGGAATACTTTTCATTAAAAACGGGATAAACAATAGCGGAATACCACCTAACCAGTAAACAGGCTCCCATCCTGCAGTTGGTAGAAGAGACCTACTTGTAAGTGCTGCAGTAAGTGCTCCAATTGAATATCCACAGAAAATGAAAGACACAATAGCAGATCTAACTCGTTTTGGAGAAAACTCAGTAGCAAGCGCAATAACATTCGGCATAACCCCGCCTAATCCAATCCCCGCAATGATTCGAAATACGGCAAATAAAATTGGACCTGTCGCAAAACCAGATAACATCGTAAAGAAACTAAATAGAAACGTTGTAAGCAAAATAATTTTTTTACGGCCTATTTTATCGGACAGCATTCCAAATACGACTGCCCCTATCGCAGTTCCGATAACGGTATAACTACCAATTGCGCCGGCTGTTACATCAGAAATTCCCCACTCCTCCATTAAGGACGGAACTGATGCACCATATACAACAACGTCATATCCATCAAAAGTAATAACCAAAAACAACCAAGTAATTAGCCATACATGGAACGAAGAAATTTTACTATTGTCAATTACATTCATCGGGTTAATCACTTTCATTTTGTTAGCCCCCTATTAAATAGTTTAGTAAACGCTTTCAAAGAAAACCTCCCTTTTTTCCAAATATTCCGTCTTCTTCTTTATTGTAAAAGATTTATGGAAAAACAGTTAGCTACTTTATGTAGGAAAAGGGGAATATTGTTTCGTTAAATTTGTGGAAAAAGTGTTTTGTAGCTTTTTTCTTTTATTTAATGAAGTAAAAAGCTTCAACCCTTTATAATATAGGGGCTGAAGCTTATCATATATTACCTTATTGAAAATTTAGTCCTGTTCCAACAACTGCCTGACTTTTTTAGGAATGATATCGGCTTTAGGTTTTACAGCAGATAGATCTCCCCAGGCTTTTAATTCTGTACCGATTTTCAAATTCCTTAAGAAAAGTATACTCTACTAAGTGGCAATGAAACGTGTTTCAACCTATCTTTATAAAATTTATTAAATTGAGAGATAAAAACTAGCGTTTGATTTAACTTCTGTATTTGCAAGTCAGATAAAGTAGTGACTATTTCATTTATACGAAATGTACTTTCCATTGTGTACCCCCTACAACAAAATATTGTATATTCATTCCTCAAATTATAGAGGAATGAAAGTTTACCTTGTGGTCTATCGTTACTTTATATAGAACAAATGAGGAAAAGTTATCATATTGGCATGTCTTTATTTTTCGGTTGATCCCATTTTTATATTTTTATAGGCGCTTAACTTAACTCGCGTACAATAATTCCTGTTTTGTTTTTATATAACATTCAATTCAGACAAGAAAGACTCATTCATTTTTTCAAGCGTTGTTTTAACAAACTCTCCAACATTCACATTTTCTGTCATTTTTCCAGATGCGGTTAATAACTCCCATTCAACTAATTGATCGGAATTCTCGACAATCAATCTGCAACGTTCAAAACGTTTTTCCATAAATAGTTGCATTGTTTCTTGAACTGTTAGGTTATGTTTTAAAAGATCAGCTAATACAATCACGTCTTCAATGGCGATCGAAGCTCCTTGACCAAGATGTGGAGCAGTACCATGTGCTGCATCACCTACTAGTAAAACATTTCCTTTATACCAAGGGCTTGGCATAAGATGAGTAAAGATCGGGCGATAGACTACATGAGAAGGATCAACAATCTGTTTGGCAGCATCAGCAATAATTCCTCCAAATTCAGTCATTCTCTCTATTAAAAGAATATGTAATTGATCATTCGGAAACCTTGGATTACCAGGTTCATTCCTAATGAAAATCCTTTAACAGGTCGGTCGGAATCCTTTTCTAATCGGACAATAGCAAGAACTTCATCAATCCGTTCTTTAGGAACTTGTAAAATTATTTGTAGTAACTCGAGATTTTCTCTCGCTGATAAGTTCCCATAATACGAAGGGGATTCTACTAAAGACCCTATATTTCGTAAGATCGTTTGCTTCTTCTTTTTTAACTCTTTTCCGAAATATGGATCGAACCGGATGTTTCTTTCATTAATCCTAATAACAGTTTGATCGCAGTTGTTTTTCCTGCGCCACTTGATTGACTGCAGCTTTTCCATTAAACCTTTTGATTAAATTACTAGTTTCCACGACGTATTCATTCATGATTATCACCTCTAACTAAACAATAAACATTGAAACTTAAATCGAAGTAGTGATTAAGTTTAAATTTTGTTTAAAAATAAAAAAGTACGCTTTTCCCATCAAGCGTACTCATTTTATATGTCCTATTGTTTTGTTAAGCTAATCGTTGTTCCTTTGCTAGATGACTGGATACTCCAGGAAATATCCATTTCTGTTGTCATCAGTTCAATAATGGAAAGTCCAATCCCTACACCTGTTTGGTCTGACTTGTTTTTCATACCAGGACCTTTATCCTTGATATAAATGGTGTTTTCCTCGCAAAGAATACGAATATATTGGCCAGATTTCGCATGTCTCACCACGTTTTGAAACAGGTTATCAAGAATCCGTTCAAACCAATTTGGATCCATCTGCCAATGAACGGTTTTCTCGAACAACTCTATGTCCACTGTAAACTGTTCTTTTTCAAAAATTGGATACCAAGCTGAAAGTGACAGACGAATGGCTCGGTTTACATCTACATTTTGTGGTTTGTATGTATATTTCCCTGACGTTAATAACGTGTATGATAGTAGGTTTTCAATTAACGTATGCAAATGATCAATTTTTTTATCAATAATCTCAATGGATTTCTGTCCATTTGATGAGATGTGCTCATTTTTCAATGAATAGGCGTGAGCTCGAATGGTAGCTAAAGGTGTTCGAAGGTCATGTGATAAGTTGGCAACAAGCTCTTTTCGTAGCTCTTCCTCCTCTTGTTCTCGCAACCTGCTAGCCTCTAAGCGTTCGATCATTTTATTAAATGATATCTCTAATTCCCCTAATTCATCGATTTCACCAACTGTTACTTTATCTGGAATTCGTTGATCTTCAATATCCATTGTTTTTGAAGTCGTACAATCCGTTTTCGAATCGATTTAAAAAATAGCCAAGAGAGAACTATAAATAAAAGTAATAAGAGCCCGACAACCACAACATAAATGATTTCAAAATAATTTTCCAGTTGTTGAATCGGGTAATCCATATACTCTCTATCTATTTGCAAAACGATAAATCCATTGGTCTTCTCTTCACCAATAAATGAGACGATCGTAAATGGATCTCCTCCATAGCTTTCTTTCATAAAAGAAACGGTAAAGATTGGCGTCCACTTTTCAGGAATTTGCGATGATTTATTGGAAACGTACCGAGTTTCACCGTTTTTATCTACCCAAAAAACGGTGGATGTTTTATATCTAGTTGCTGTTTCTTTTAAACTACTAATCATTTCTGCTTCTGAAAGCCCATCTAATTTCTTAGCTTTCTCATGCCAATCTGCCTCTACTTCTTCACTATCATAAACATCTATATTATTGTAATTTACGATAATAGCCGGTATGTAAACGACAAACGATGCGAGAGGAAAGGCAATCGGAAGGATCATCATCGCACAAATAATTAGAATCAAATACTTTGTTTGCAGCGTGTTACGAAGCTTCATTGTTTTATCCTATACCCAATTCCACGAATCGTTTCAATAATGGTAGGCTTAGCTGGATCCTTCTCAATTTTTTCCCGTAAGTAACGGATATGAACCATTAACGTTTTGTCCCCTTCAAAATAATCTTCCTCCCAAATAGATTCATAGATTTGTTCCTTCGTCATAATTTGCCCGGCATGCTTTAATAAATAATCAAAGATTTGGAGTTGCTTCGACGTTAAAATGATTTCTTCATTTTGATCATTATGAAAAAGCTGAAAATGCTTTGGATAATAACGTAGATGCTGGATCCTTACTTCAGATGGAATCATTCGATCAAAACGACGTAACAACACACTAATTCTTGCTGCAAGCTCATCCGGGTGGAATGGTTTTGTCATATAATCATCTGCAAATTCTAGGCCTTCTAACTTATCATCCACTTGTGACCGTGCTGATAACATAATAATAGGCAGCGATGGCGAAGCTTTTTTCAACCTTTTTCCAATGGAAAAACCATCTAATCCCGGTAACATCACATCAAGAATGGCGAGATCAGAGTTATCGGCATACTCCAAAGCTTTGTCGCCATTTTTTAACCACCTTACTTGATATCCTCTCTTTGTTAAGTCCTGGTATACCCATGCTCCTAGTTCTTCTTCGTCTTCAATGTATAAAATTTTCATAATATATGAACCTCTTTCAAGTTAAAGTCAATATATGTAAACTATAACATAATACTATCTGTAAAATTGGCAGATATTTCATCCATCACTATTTAAACTGCTAATTTTTTTAAAAATATAATAAATTTATAAAATGAAAAAATTAGTGTATACAACTCAACTTTCAGAAGAATCTATAATAATGAAGGATTTTAAATAAAGGAGCATCTAACATGAGTATTTTAGATTATGATGACCAAATTCAACTGATTACCCATTGGCTTAGAACAAATAAAGTTGAAAATATAGAAGGTTCGGTTAATAAAGAAATTATTAGATATCAACTTAGAATGGAATTTGATATTCAAGATGAAAGAGTTGTTGATGATGTTTATGATTCGATTATTAAATAGGGATATTATCTTAAAATCTCCGTAAAGTAAGGCGTAAGTAAAATAGACTTACGCCCTACTTCGCTCGCATATTTCATTGCTGATTTGCCCTAACTTATTGACTCCATCAAGTAAAACCTATCCCTCGTACGCTCTTTCCAGCGCATTCATATTAATTTTCCCTTCAATTTGCAGTAATGCATTCATGACTCTTCCTGCCTTTTCTGGATCATCTTCACTGATTATTTCAGTTAAGTTCGTAGGAATAACCTGCCATGAAACTCCGAATTTATCCTTAAGCCAGCCACATACCTGTGCCTTCTTGTCTCCGCCTTCAGAAAGTTTATCCCAGTAATAATCTATTTCTTCTTGTGAATCACAATGTACAATAAACGATATTGCCTCTGTGAATTTGTATTGTGGACCACCATTTAGTGCTACAAATTTCTGCCCTTCTAATTGGAATTCGACTGTCATGACTTTTCGGTCTGTTTGGTCTTGATTGTCGTTTACATTTTGATAGTAAGTGATTCTCTCGAGCTTCGATTGATGAAAGATTGAAACGTAAAATTGTGCTGCTTCCTCTGCTTCTGTGTTGAACCATAAATTAGTGGTGATCTTTTGGATTTTATTCACGGATTCCTCCTCCTTTAATGCTAGGGTTTATACGGAACAAGTTTTTTAATTATACCAAAGCGTTAAAGAAAGTATCATTTATATTGGCAGCCATTCTTGTTAACTCTAGTGTCTTTTTTACTCTTTTATGGTCATGGTTATTTTACAACGAACCTATTACGGTTTATGTCATTATAGGTTCTGTTTTATTTTTAATCGGAATGGTGATCTTAAGTTTACCTGGGGCAAAAGCCTCCAATCGGAAGGAAGTAAGCAAAGCGAGTTAAGCATCTTTTGGTCATTTCCGTCCTTACAATACTTACTAATCATTGGAGCTATCAGCCTTAAGGTAGCTCCAATGTCATTCCGTCCTAATGATCCAATCCTACATCTGTAAATGACTGTTCATTCGCGTATAGGTGTGGTTGATGAAAAGCATTTTCAGTAGAATCATCTTTTTCTAGTGTTTGTTGATCTGACCACCAACCAAAGCCATCCTCTTCAAGGAGTTCGTGCGACGCTTTTGGACCAAATGAACCTGCTTGATATGAATGTAACGGAATCAGATTTTCCTCAAAAGCCTCAAGAATCGGCTGTACGAATCCCCAAGATAATTCAACTTCCTTCCAATGAGCAAAAAAAGTCGAGTCACCCTCTAGGGCATCTAATAGTAAAATTTCATAGGCTTCAGGTACGTTCTTATTCTCAGGGGTAAAATCAACATGAATAGGTTCCAACTTTCCGTCTTTTAACGGATTTTTACTATTTAATTGTAATGAAACCTCTTCATCTGGATTAATCCCAATAACCAATAGGTTTGGAGAAGTTTCTTCATTTTGTGAATCTAATAACTGATTTTGCGGGTTTTTAAATTCGATCACGATTCTAGTTGATTTCTTATTCATCCGCTTACCAGTCCGTATGTAAAACGGAACACCTTGCCAAATAGGATTATCAATCCAAACGCGAGCAGCCACAAACGTGTCATTAGTTGACGTAGGATCAACATCAGGCTCACTCGTATAACCGACTACTTGTTGACCATTCACTTCTCCAGGTCCATATTGCCCTCGCACAACCTCTGAACCAACCTCTTCCTTTTTGATCGGACGAACTGCTTCCATTACTTTTCTTTTTTCAAGACGGATATCCTTTGTGGAAAGTCCTGTAGGCAAATGCATCCCAACCATCATCAACAGCTGTAGCATATGATTTTGAAACATATCACGAATAGCCCCTGCTTGATCAT
>DASQMK010000119.1:0-17266 GCA_035645575.1 Metabacillus sp. | reverse complement strand
AAAGGGATAGGATACGGACAAAAGGTCGGTAATATCATTAAGGAAAATCAAGCAGATCAAATGTTTTTCCCTGTTGAAAATATTAAAGTAAAAGAGTTTATTGGATTATTGGATTCCATCCCACCTGAATTTATAGAACTGACCCAGCAAATTGTAAGTTATGCTGAAGATAAACTGAAGACGAATCTTAATACAAGTATCTATTTTATGTTGATGGATCATTTGAATTTTGCTGTTGAAAGATATCATAAAGGGATTAATATCACCAATAAAGTGTACTGGGAAATTAAAAATTATTATGCTGAAGAATTTGAGATTGGTGTCTATGCTCTAAAACTAATGAATGATAAATTCAACATTGATTTACCAATAGAAGAAGCAGCGAACATAGCCTTTCATTTAATCAACGCTCAAGGGGAACAGAAAGAGTCAAGAAATGGGATGAGGTACGCTAGAATGATCGGAAGTATCGTCAATTTGACTAGATACTCTTTTAATATTGATTTAGATGAGGATAATATTCACTATACTCGGTTTATCACCCATGTTAAATTTTTTGTTGAACGATTTTATTCCGACAAAATGTTAGATGATAAAGACAATGTCTTGTTTAAGCAATTAGCAAGTTTGTATCCTCAGGCAATGGATGGGGCATTTAAGATCAAAGATTATATTAAACAAGTGAATGGGAAAGACATTCCAAATGAAGAATTAGCTTATCTTGCAGTGCATATACACAGATTAATTACTTATAATGAACTTGGGTAAAAGCAGGGGAGTTTATTCCGATCCGGAAACAAAAAAAAGAGGACATCTAAAATGTTCTTTTTTTTGTACTATCAAAAAGTATAAAATTTATGAATAGTAGTATAAAAAAACCTGGTGATAAGCCAAGTTTTTCTACTGTTTCCTACTAGGTAACATAGCTCTGAACTTTAAATCTAATTTTCTCTAATAGCTTTTTCGATTAAGTACTGAAATCCATAAATAAAACTGCCATGAACATTGTAGCTATATACCAAGTAGTTCTCTTCATTCTTTTAAACTTAAGAACGCCAGCTTTTTCTGAGATGTAGATAAGAGGAAAAGAACTCAAAAAATTCAATACTAGGTTTGTCAGCATGTACTTTGGAAAATTGCCAAAAGTCTGCTTAAATACCCATAATGTGCCTACAAAAAATGGACCCAATATGTATGTTAGATCTATAGGTATTTTACTATACAGTGGGCTTTTCGTTTTCCACCATTTTTTCTTATTTGCAATGGTACTAAAAGCACTTAAAAAGAAACTTATGAAGATTGCTACAGGTAAAAATCTAAAAAATGCTTGTTTTTTCATATAAAGAACTGTAAGCCACGGCATGAAAAATACGATTAAGTTGAAGGTCTTTTTTTTATCCATAATTTTTTTTCTCCCCAACGTGTTATTAAACATATTATTTACTGTTCACTTTAATTAATGCATGAGAAAAAAGTTGGGTCCTCATTCATTACATAACCGGATTGAAACTTTTTTTATCTTTTAAAAGGAATTAAGTAACTAGTATGGAATAATATAAGGAATATGTTAATAATCTCTATGTTATATGATGTCATTTCCTTCACGTTGTATGCCAGAGTTTTAACACTTCTTCGATAAAACTTCATGTTCTACTAAGGTGCAACAAAAAGAGAGCGTTTTTATTTTAAGTGTAGTAAATTGGATCTATTGCTCGTCTGTTTGTTTTCTATCGTTCTTTTTACTCTTTAGCCTCCCTCTGATATTTCATCAAATTTTTCTGTTTAAATTTAACTATCTTATGCTTTAGAGAGGATGTCATTTTATAAAAACCATGTAATGTTTTCTTACATAGTAACAGAAACCTACTTAAGGATATGCTAACATTTCCTAATATTAATTGGTCTCGTTTATTATTTTGAAATTTTATGTATTGGAGTTTTGTGAATGAAACAATTATCTCTTGTAAGCAATTACTTCCCACTGCAGCCTGAGTTAAAATACCGTACAAACTATTACCTAGAAAAAAAGGAACTTACTGATAATATTGCTACATCAGTCGTTTATTATCAGTTTAGGATGGAACAGAATTTTGAAATTGTTCCAGATGGTTGTATTGATGTCTTGTATTCATTAGACCCCAAAAAACCTGAGGCTATGGTTTGCGGGAGTCCAATCTCTAGCAGATTATTTCCGTTAAAAACAGATCACGAATATTTTGGTGTTAAATTTTTCCCATCAAGTTACCCAATGAGTGAAGCATTAAATCAAGCAATACCACTAACTGATTTATTCAAAATAGATAGTACTATTATTGAACAAATTGCCGATCAAGAAGATTTTAAGCAACGTATAAACGTTTTTAAAAGGTTATTCAATAAAGTTCTTTTCAATCCTATTTCCTCAGATGACATACAGTATTCCATTAATCGAATATTCACAACGAAAGGGAAAATCTCCATTGAGCAATTAGCCTCAGAAATTGGTTTTTCAAGTAGATATTTACGAAAAAAGTTTAAAGAATATACTGGTATATCTCCAAAACTATTTAGTCAAATTAACAGATTTCAACATTCGCTATATATGTTAACAGAAACAAATGAATGTTCGGTTTGGGATATCATTTGCGAAAATGGTTATCATGATCAAGCACATTTAATCCATGAGTTTACTAATTTTGGTTATCTAACACCAAGCAAATTTATTGGTTTCGTTCACGAGAAAAAGAGTAATTAATAAACTTTTTCGATCCACTATCTAAAAAAAGATAGTGGATCTTTTTTTTATACTATTAGAAAGCATAAGATTTTATGGATAATAGTATAAGAAAAACTAAGGCTTTCGCTATTAGGACATGGCAACAAACCAAGTTTTTCTAATCTGGAGTTCCGTTTTTAACAATAAAAAGATTCTGAAAATTTTTATTGTAATAGTAAGTTATTTTTCACTATTACTTTTTTAAATAAAAGGAGGAAAAATTATGAGTAATACGATTGATTGGAAAAAGGTTGAAGAATGGGATAACAAATATATTATGAGAACATTTTCTGCTCAAGATGAATATGAGACAGTACCGATTGAATCAACTGATGGTGATTATTTAATTATGCCTGATGGTACACGGATCTTAGATTTCTTCAATCAACTTTTCTGTGTAAATGTAGGACAGAAAAACCCAAAAGTTAATGAAGCAATTAAAGAAGCGTTGGACAGATATGGATTCCTGTGGGATTCCTATACATCTGATTATAAAGCTCGAGCAGCTAAGATCATTATGGAAGATATCTTAGAAGGAGAATGGGGAAAAATTAGATTCGTCTCTACTGGCAGTGAGGCAGTCGAAACGGCATTAAATATTGCAAGGTTATACACAGGCCGCCCATTAATTGTTACACGTGAACACGATTATCATGGTTTTACTGGTGGAGCTGCCTCAGCTACTCGATTAAGAGCTTATCGAAACGCGTTAGTAGGAAAAGAGCCGGATTCATTACCTAAGCAAGTTCCTGGTACACAAAGTAATTCAGTGTTAATGGCTCCTTCCCCAACCGCCTTCCGTGACGAGAATGGCCAGTACCTTAAAGATGACAATGGGGAACTATTAAGTGTGAAATATACACGCCGTATCATTCAAAACTATGGTCCAGAATCTGTTGCGGCTATTATTACCGAAGTATCACAAGGTGCAGGCTCTGATACAGCTCCTGTTGAATATTTTACGCAAATACGCAAATTGACAAAAGACTTAGGTATCCTCTGGATTAACGATGAGGTGATGACCGGGTTTGGCCGTACAGGAAAATGGTTTGGATATCAGCACTATGGTGTACAACCGGATATTATCACGGTTGGAAAAGGAATTTCAAGCTCTGCTCTCCCTGCGGCAGGTGTTATTGTAAGTAAGGAAATTGCAGAGTATATGGATAAACATCGCTGGGAAACAGTGTCTACGTATTCGGGACATCCTGTTGTTATGGCAGCTGTCTGTGCAAACCTTGAAGTTATGATTGAAGAAAATTTAGTAGAGAAGGCACATCAATCAGGCCAATATTTAAAAAGTAAACTTGAACAACTTCAGGAGAAACATAAAAGTATTGGCGCGTTCTACGGGTATGGCCTTTTATGGTTAGTTGATCTTATAAACCCTAAAACTAATAAGCCTTATGTAGAAATAGACCGAAACTTTACGCATTCAATGAATGTGTTGCCAACACAAGTAATTATCAATAAAGCATTAGAAAAAGGTGTGTTTATTGGCGGAGTAATGCCTAACTCAATGAGAATTGGTACATCTCTAAATGTAAGCCGTGAAGATATTGATAAAGCAATGGATGCCCTGGATTACGCCCTTACTTATTTAGAAAGTGAGGAGTGGATGGAGCAGGCTCAAGGCATAGAAGTAGAACAGGTGTAATCGATTTATTATAGGATCTTCGCCTTTGTATATACAAAATTTATATTAAAAGATCTTAAGGGAGAGAAATAGATCATGATTATTGGAATTCCAAAAGAAATTAAAAATAATGAAAATCGTGTTGCACTTACTCCGAGTGGAGTTGTTTCATTCTTAAATGCCGGTCATACAGTACTAGTTGAGAAGGATGCAGGAATCGGAAGCAGCTTTACAAACGAAGACTATGCCAGCGCTGGTGCAGAAATCGTAGAAGATGTGAAGGAAGTATGGTCTAAAGCTGACATGGTTATGAAAGTAAAGGAGCCTCTTCCAGCTGAATATGACTATTTCCGTGAAGGGTTAATTCTATTTACTTATTTGCACTTAGCTGCAGAGCCATCTTTAGCACAAGCACTTAAGGACAAAGGAGTTATTGCTATTGCCTATGAAACAGTAGCGGTTAACCGTACTTTACCACTTTTAACTCCGATGAGTGAAGTTGCCGGTCGAATGGCTGCTCAAATCGGTGCACAATTTTCACAAAAAATGAATGGAGGAAAAGGGATCCTTCTTGCAGGTGTTCCAGGTGTGAGCCGTGGCAAAGTAACCATAATTGGTGGTGGTGTCGTAGGAACAAATGCAGCAAAACTTGCGATTGGTTTAGGTGCTGATGTTACACTAATTGATTTAAGTGCGGAACGTTTACGACAAATAGATGATATTTTTGGCACTCAAATTAAGACGTTAATGTCAAATCCAATGAACATTGCAGAAGCTGTGGCAGAGGCTGATCTTTTAATTGGTGCGGTATTAATCCGTGGTGCAAAGGCACCTAAACTTGTTACAGAAGAAATGGTAAAAGCAATGAAACCTGGTTCTGTTATTGTTGATGTTGCAATTGACCAAGGTGGAATTGTAGAGACAATTGATCATATCACAACACATGATCAGCCAACATATGAAAAACATGGTGTTGTGCATTATGCAGTAGCGAATATGCCAGGGGCCGTACCAAGAACGTCCACCCTTGCTCTAACTAATGTTACAGTTCCTTATGCATTACAAATTGCGAACAAAGGAGTGTGCCAAGCAATCTCCGATAATGAATCGTTAAAACTCGGTTTAAACGTAGCAAGAGGAGAAATCACATACGAGGCTGTTGCAAAAGACCTTGGCTATACGTTCGTTTCACCAGAAGAGGTTTTTGAAAAGGAATTTATGACTGTTTAAATTTATAGCTTCAGCTTCCACTGTAAGGAAAAAAGCAATAACATGCTGAATAACCATATATTACTAGCCCGCAGAACATTTCTTAAGGTAGGTAATGTCATGTAACTTGCGGGCTTTTGCATTAAATGTAAAAAACTAGAAAGCTTTTTCTAGCTCAAATCTATGGATTTATACCAGTATTATTTGAACAATTTGTTCAGTTATAAGGAGACAATTCGTTCAATTTATACAGATTTTCATTGTTTTTACTTCACCACTTTCCCGTATCTCTTCCTTTATATAAGCCATTAACATATTCATAACGCTCTTTTCCTTCAATAGTTATTTCAGTCTACACTTAGAATCTTTTATGGCATGAAAGTTGCTTATGTAGTTAATGATAGCGTTTTCTTTATGGATTATTGAATATAGGAGGAGATAATAATTATGCAAATTAAAGCAGCTGTAACAAATTCTAAAAGTGAAGACTTTAAAATTGAAACGATTACTCTAGATGATCCAAAAGATGGAGAAGTCCTAATCCGTCTTGTTGCATCGGGGTATATGCCATACAGATATGGTAGCCCAAGATCAGGAATATCCCGTTCCGCTTCCTGCTGTTTTAGGACATGAAGGTTCCGGAATTGTAGAAAAGGTTGGGGCAGGGGTCACAACATTGGAGCCAGGTGATCATGTTGTTATGGGGTTTGCACATTGTGGGAAATGTAATCAATGTTTATCTGGTCATCCATATGTTTGTGAACGCTTTTTTGAGTTGAATTTTGTTGGGAAAATGGAGGATGGAACATGTCGCCATCATAATCATGCTAATGAGGATTTATCCATTTTCTTTGGACAAACATCATTTGGAACTTATACAGTTGTGAACGAGCGTAATGTAGTAAAGGTGGACAAAGATGTTGATTTAGCTTTACTTGGACCTCTTGGGTGTGGAATTCAAACAGGCAGTGGAGCGGTTTTAAATCGTTTAAAACCTGAGTCAGGGTCCAGTATTATTGTTTTTGGTGCTGGAGCAGTTGGGTTAAGTGCACTTATGGCTGCAAAATCAATCGGGTGCAGCACAATTATTGCTGTAGATGTACATGATAATCGCCTTGAGCTTGCAAAGGAATTAGGAGCTACACATACAATTAACGGAAGAAATGTTAACGTTCCGGAAGAAGTGAAAAAAATCGTGGCTGGCGGTGCAAATTATGCGGTAGAAACTGCTGGAGTTCCGGGGATTTTAAGGCAAGCCGTTGATTCATTAGGAATTCGTGGAGTCGTCTGTCAAATAGGAGCACCACCACTTGGAACAGAGGAAAAAATTGATGTGAATGATTTACTTTTAGCAAACAAAACAATTACTGGTGTAGTCGAGGGAGATAGTGTTCCTAGAATTTTTATCCCACAGTTAATCTCTTTGTATAAGGATGGGAAATTTCTGTTTGATAAATTAGTGAAGTTTTATCGCTTTGAAGATATTAATCAAGCAGTTGCTGATTCGAAAAGCGGATCAACTATTAAACCAATTATTAAAATAGATTGATGAATTGAGGGGAGAGGAAAGAAAATGACAGCTTTAACAACTACATTTAGTAAATGGACTAATCAGTATATTAACGGAAAGTGGAGAAAAGGGCATAGCCAGAATGTAAACAGTAACAAAAATCCATATGATTTATCTGAGTTGGTAAAGATCCAATTGGCTTCCGTTGAAGATATAGATATCGCTTATTATTCAGCTGCAGTCGCTCAGAAAGAATGGCAAAAGGCAAGCCCTGAGGAGCGTTCGGCTGTTTTAAAAAAGGCAGCTGAGGTTTTAGAAAAGCGCAGAGATGAAATCGTACAAATTCTTGTCGCTGAAACTGGAAGTAGCTTTGCAAAAGCGAATGCAGAGGTCGATTTTTCAATTGGAGACATTAACGAATTTGCGGAATTGCCTTTTAAAATGAATACATCTGTTGTTTCATCTATCATTCCAGGGAAAGAGAATAGAGTATATCGCTTGCCAGTAGGGGTTGTAGGGGTTATAAGTCCATTCAATTTTCCGTTATACCTATCAATAAGAGCGATTGCTCCTGCTTTAGCTACTGGAAATGGTGTTGTTGTGAAACCGGACTTGCAAACATTTATTTCCGGTGGGTTACTAATTGCAAAAGTATTTGAAGAAGCTGGCTTACCGCAAGGTGTTTTAAATGCAGTTGTTGCAGATATTAGTGAAATTGGAGATTCTTTCGTTGAACACCCGGTTCCTAAGGTTATATCGTTTACAGGATCAACAGCAGTTGGGAAACGAATTGCTGAAATATGCGGAAGAAATCTGAAGCGTGTATCTCTTGAACTAGGTGGGAACAATGTAATGATTGTTCTGGAAGATGCTGATATTGAGCAAGCTGCAAGTGCTGCTGTGTTTGGAAAGTTTTTGCATCAGGGTCAAATTTGTATGGCATTAAATCGAATCATTGTCCATCGTACTATTTATGATCAGTTTGTTAAAGTATTTAAAGAAAAAGCACAATTAATAAAATCGGGGAATCCTGTAGATCCCGAGGTTTTTGTTGGACCGTTAATTAATCAAAAACAAGTGGAGAAAGTTGAAAAATGGATTGGTGAATCTATTCAGGATGGTGCCGTTTGTATTCAACGTGGAAAAGTTTCGGGAACTCTAATGGAACCTGTTATCTTAACGAATGTTACAAACGATATGCCAATAGCAAAGAATGAACAATTTGCACCTGTAGCAGCAATTATACCTGTAGGCAGTGAAGAGGAGGCGATAAAAATTGCCAATGAAAGTGATTACGGTTTAAGTGGCTCTATTTTTACAGGTGATATAGAAAACGGTGTGGACGTTGCGTTACAAATCCATACAGGAATGATTCATGTAAATGATCAAAGTGTTAACACTGAATCAAACATCCCATTCGGTGGTGAAAAATCCTCAGGATTAGGTCGATATGGTGGTGATTGGTCTCTTGAAGAGTTTACAACAACTCGGTGGGTATCTGTTCAAAATGAAAAACGTCCATTTCCATTTTAAATCATTTTTATAAAGATCATAAAATGAAGATCCCTTGTCAAATGACTGGGGATTTTTTTATCCAAGAAGTAACCTTAATTTTCGATTCAACAGGTGCTTCCTTCCTGCTTGGTGAAAAGAGAGAGTGTTCACTCGCTAATAATATTAGAAATCATGTATAATAGAAATAATTGAGGGGAGGAAATAGACTATGTATATGGATCGAATTGTCGCGAGAGAAAATTTTCTCACTAGTAGACAAGTAAGTCCAGATATTCCTACGTTCATTGCCGACTCATGGAAAAGAAGTTTATCACACAATGTTGATTTAAATTTACGTAAATCACCTAAATTACATAAGCACACGGAAACACAAGCATTGCAGACCTCAAGCCTTCTATATCAAGCATTTCAAACATTCATGCCAAAAATCAAGTCAATAAGCAGTTCAAAATACTCATTCATTTTAGCTGATAACAAAGCAAGACTTCTAAGTGTGTATGCAAAGGAAGGGTTAATGGAATTATTAAAAACCTTCAATGCTGTTCCTGGTGGAGTATGGAGTGAGGATCTATGCGGTACGACTGCATTTGGTACAACGCTTGTTGTTGGTCAGTCTGTTGTTATTCAAGATGCGCAGCATTTCTGTGAAAGTTGGCAAACGATTTCGTGCGCAGGAGTTCCCATCTTTCATCCTGTCAGCCGCAAGATGATTGGTGTATTGGACCTAACATGCTTTACGGAAGACTTTCCTGCAAATGCGGTCATTTTAACAGAAATGCTCGCAAAAGGTCTAGAGACAGAAATGTATAGTCAATTACAGCTTCGTAAAAACATTATTGAAAACGCTTACTCAGAAAAATCGCTGGGGATCACTGATGATACGCTTTTTGCAATTGATCTGGACGGCCACATAATACGAAGCAATATGCAGGATGTCAATTACAAGCATATGTGGAGCAACCAATTTGATTGGCAACAATTCTTCCAGACAAGTCAGGAATCCATTCTTCATCTTTCATCCTCATTTTTGTCACAAGAACATCCACTGCCTTTTTCAAGTGAGTCGAATGGGGGATGTCTGCATTTTATTTATTACCGTGACCAAATTATTGGTACGATCATTCAGATCAGCCAGCAGTCAGAAAAAAGGTTCACTTCAAAACCTTTAGTTAGTATCGGAGCACTTTCTTCAAATTCTGACATGACCCTGAAGGAAGAGGCAAATAAAGCAGGAATAATTGGGGAATCACCTCAGTTAATAGGCTTATTGAAAAAAATAGTGAAAGTTGCTAGTCGGGATTCTACTGTGTTACTAATTGGGGAGAGCGGAACTGGAAAAGAAGTGTTGTCAAAGTTTATTCATAGTAAAAGCTTAAGGAAGAAAAAAACATTTGTCGCAATAAACTGTGCTACGTTTTCCCATGACTTGGTTACTAGTGAATTATTTGGATATGCACCTGGCATGTTTACAGGTGCTGTAAAAGAAGAAAAAGCAGGCCTATTTGAAGAGGCGCAAGGAGGTACGTTGTTTCTAGATGAAATTGCAGAACTTCCATTACCCGCTCAGGCAATGCTATTACGTGTGCTGCAGGAAAAGCAAGTGACGAGAATTGGCGAATACCATCCCCGATCTGTCGATGTACGTGTGGTTGTTGCAACAAATCAAGATATAAAACAATTAACAGAACAAGGAAAGTTTCGTTTAGATCTTTACTATCGTTTAAGTGTCGTCGAACTTAAAGTTCCTTCTCTTCGTGAAAGAAAGGATGACATCGTTCTATTAGCAGAACATTTATTAAATCAATACAGCCAGGATGATAGGAAAGGTTTTCAATTGATGCCAGAAACTGTCAATGTGCTATCTACATATTATTGGCCGGGAAATGTTAGAGAAATCAAAAATGCAATGGAGCACGCCGTTGTTTTTGCAGAAGACAACAGAATTTATCCTGATGATTTACCAGATCATATAATTAGAGAAATAGATGTGGAAAAAAACCTAAAGTTGCTTCATATTCACCCATAGAAAATGCGCGATTCAATCTCATCAACGCTTTACAAAAAAATCGATACAATCTTACAAAGACTGCAAAAGAGTTAGGCATTTCCCGCGGGACACTTTATAAAAAAATAGATCAATATAATATTAGATGAAAAGATACGAATGTTATACCTCGAAAATATTAAGTTGAGGCTGTTTTCACTAAGATTGTTGCATATGAATATATTTTAACTCTATAGTGGAAGAAGCAGAAGACACTCGTCTCCTGCAGGAAGTAGAGGAAAGGCTGAGACCCCGCAGGCAACGCCGAGGGAGGCTCAGCTTCCTCCCTGCGGAAAGCGAGTGTCTGCAGGCGCAATGGAACGAACTAATTTTCACCTTAACTGCATTAAAAAAACAAATTATGCTTAAAAAGTCAAAGTTAAAAAGGCAACAATCTATAATAATGTTGCCTTTTACATAAAGAGGAATACTCTATATGACCGAATATCTCCAAACCCCTTCAACTAAGCACTTCGTAATTTCCCTCTTACCCTCTAAGTAATCTAAAAACCCAATAATTTCTGACATAACGAGAGAAAACTGCTTGTCATAGTTGTTTTTATAATAGTGTTGGGCAAGAGCACTTCCTGTATTAAATCCTTCATTGATTAAACTCTTCAATCTTTCAGCCTTTTCTTCAATTCTATCAAGTCGTTTTTGAATGAGATCATCCGGTTTATCAATCACCTCACCATGTCCCGGAAAAACAAGGTCAAGCTGTAAGGACCGACATTTCTTTAAAGAATCAATATGTTCAACAAGTGTATGTATCCTATTTCCATATGGATCGGGTTCAACTAATGCATTGCTGGACAGTGATGATGATGATCATGTCCAGATGATTCAGCTTTAACTTTACACAAAATCGAATTGTCATGCAGATGGGCAGCAGTTTCTAATTGAATCGTCATATGATGAATGTTTTTGTGTGCAAGATCATGTTCGACCTGACAGAGTAATCGTTCACTTTCAGCAATGGATAGTTGTTCTTCTACAACTGCGTGACAGGATAGCGCATTCAATCCGCTTGTAATCGACCAAACGTGCAAGTCATGAACACTATGAATCCCTTTTGTATTTTGGATTGATTGAATGACATCATCCACATCTACATTTTGTGGTGTCCCTTCCATTAGGACATGGAGACTGGATTTCGTAACATAGTAGCCGCTTCTTAATACGAGTGCAGCTACTATGACACTTGCTAGTGGATCTGCCCAGCTCCAGCCGAAGAATATTATGAGCAATGCAGCAATAATGGCACCAATGGAACCAAGCATATCGCTGATCACATGCAAGTAAGCTCCTCGCATATTCATGTTCTCTTCTACATCCCCGCCGCGCAACATAATCCAGGCAACAAGTATATTGACCAGTAAGCCAATGGTAGCAATTACTAACATTCCAGTCGAAGCAACTTCAGGTGGATGTTGAAAACGTTGAATTGCTTCATAAAAAATATAAATGGCAATTAATATGAGAGTCACACCGTTAAGACCAGCTGCTAATATTTCAAATCGTTTATACCCAAATGTTTTACTATGGTTAGCAGCTTTTTCCCCTAGTGTAAATGCCAATAAAGCAATCCCAAGTGATATGGAATCACTTAACATATGTCCTGCATCAGATAATAATGCAAGGCTATTGGTCATAAATCCTCCAATGGCTTCAATAATCATATAACCTGTAATGATCATAAAACTTATAAATTAATGTCTTTTTATTTGCACCATGTGTATGATTATGTCCATGTTTGTGTCCCATTTTAAGTTCCCTCCAAATTATATTGTGCAGCAAGGTCGATTGCCTGCCGCAGTAAATTTATAACGAGATATCATTTTCCGAATAATAAAGAATTGTCCCTCCTCAATCACTCATAATTTTTATTCGTTACAAAATAATAATTTATATATGCACATATGTTCATATATAAATTATTATAATTTTCACTAAATGTCAATCAAATATCTTTCTTCTTTTCAATATAGATATGAAACCCCGTTGGTTGAGGAACCAATTCATAATATGTTAATTCTTCTTTATTATACTAACGATAGTGAAAGGGTGATCGATATAGGAAAGAAACATGATCGTAAATTATTTTTTATCAAGTGGAGTGGCTATCATTATGTTCATTTCAATAATCGAAGAATATTCTCTTAGAAGGTCCAAAGACAGTAAATAGGAGTGATTAAGATGGAGCACTTTCTTATCATGTATGCACCACAACTAATTGTACTAGCAACAATCATTTCCATGTTTATTTGGGGAGCTAATAGCTCATATTTAGAGGATAAATAATGAAACTGAACGGGCAGTATATGGATCCTTTATTAAGTTATTTTCTGATACTTTCTTAAAATGGTTGCTGTTTTTTCCCTTTTTCTAGATAATATGATACAATCATATTATACCCCAGTTAAGTATATTAAAACTTATATAATTAAGAAATGAAGAGGGAGGGAATTGCATGACTAATTCTGAAGATGTAAAAGTGACACATAGATCAACAAAAGAAAAAGATCAATTGATTACTCGTTTAAAACGAATTGAAGGTCAAGTCCGAGGGATTCAAAATATGATTGAAAATGAGAGATATTGTGTTGATATTCTCACCCAAATATCGGCTATTAACGCAGCCATGAATAAAGTCGGCCTTCAATTATTGGAAAAACATGCACATCATTGTGTATCTGACGCGATTAGGGATGGGGATGGAGGAGAAGCGATTCAGGAATTAATGGAAGTGTTTAAACGTTTTTCTAAGTCTCAATAGATAAATACCAGTAACTGATAGGTGGCTGGTATTATCTTTTTATCTGTTGACATACCTATCAGGGGTATGGTAAATTTGATGTGAAGATATTAATCTGATGTTTCTTGGTTGGAAGACCTAAAATGGCTTCTAATGAAACATAGAACACAGAAAAGAAGGTGAAAGCTACTTATAAAAGGAATACAGAATGTGATATTGAGGTAAAATAACAGGAGAATAGTTCATTGATTCAATATCTAAAACACCATCTGATCTTAAAACTGTAAGGGAAAATCGGTTCAGAGAGATGAATCGAACAATAAAAAACATTTATTCGATACCATACAAGGGTATTGTACTATAGAAATTTAAGGAGGAGTTTATTTATGCAACAAGTAACACTTAATGTAGAAGGAATGTCTTGTGGACATTGTGTTAAATCTATTGAAGGAAATGTAGGCGAGTTAAAAGGTGTTGAAGCCGTTAAGGTACATCTTGATACAGGGAAAGTTGACGTATCATTCGATTCAAACGTCGTTAGTTTGAAAGAAATTACAGATGTGATTGAAGACCAAGGGTATGATGTTGAAAGTTAAGGATATAAAAATACAAGAGTGATTGTGCTGGTAGCCGGCACAATTACTTTTTTATAAAAATTATACCCCTAGGTAGTATATAGTGAAGGAGTGAGAAAACATGAGTCAAAAGGAAACAACGATGCAAATTCAAGGGATGACATGTGCAGCTTGTGCAACAAGAATTGAAAAAGGACTAAAAAAAATTGAAGGGGTCGAAGATGCGAATGTGAACTTTGCCCTTGAGAAAACAAATATCAAATACGATCCGGAGAAAACGGACATTGTGAAATTTAAGGAGAAAGTCCAATCTTTAGGCTATAACGTTGTAAGCGAGAAAGCTGAGTTTGATATTACCGGAATGACGTGTGCAGCATGTGCTAATAAAATTGAAAAACGGCTAAACAAATTAGAAGGCGTTGATCTAGCAACCGTGAATTTTGCATTAGAAACTGTTCTTGTTGAATTTAACCCTGAACAAGTCTCTATTTCTGATATGAAAGAGGCAATTAAAAAATTAGGTTATTCGCTTGAACAAAAGCAAGAAAAAGCAGGAGAACAAGTCGATCATCGCCAAAAAGAAATTGAAAAGCAACAAGGGAAATTTCTTTTTTCAGTCATTTTGTCATTTCCATTGCTGTGGGCCATGGTCAGTCATTTTGAATTTACACGCTTTATTTGGCTACCGGATATGTTTATGAATCCTTGGGTCCAACTTGCTCTAGCTACACCTGTTCAATTTATCGTAGGTAGACAATTCTACGTTGGAGCTTATAAGGCGTTAAGAAATAAGAGTGCAAACATGGATGTACTTGTTGCATTAGGTACATCAGCTGCATATTTCTACAGTTTGTATTTAAGTATTATGTCAATCGGTTCAAATGAACATATGGTTGAGCTCTATTATGAAACAAGTGCTGTTCTTATCACTTTAATTATCTTAGGTAAGCTATTTGAAGCAAAAGCAAAAGGCCGCTCATCTGAAGCAATTAAGAAGTTAATGGGGTTACAGGCGAAAAATGCAACGGTAATGCGTGATGGTCAAGAAATGATCATTCCAATTGAAGAAGTATTACAAGGTGATATTGTTTATGTGAAACCAGGTGAAAAAGTACCTGTTTACGGCGAGATTGTTGAAGGATTATCAGCGCTTGATGAATCAATGCTAACCGGAGAAAGTATACCAGTCGACAAAAAGGTAGGAGACCATGTCATTGGTTCAACGATCAATAAAAATGGCTTCCTAAAAATTAAAGCAACAAAAGTAGGGAAAGATACGGCTTTAGCACAAATTATTAAAGTTGTTGAAGAAGCCCAAGGTTCGAAAGCACCGATTCAACGTTTAGCTGATGTGATTTCAGGTATTTTTGTACCTATTGTTGTCGGTATAGCAGTTGTCACTTTCCTTGTATGGTATTTTGCTGTAAGTCCAGGTGATTTTGCGGAAGCTCTTGAGAAATTCATTGCTGTATTAGTTATTGCCTGTCCTTGTGCACTTGGTCTTGCTACACCAACTTCCATTATGGCTGGATCAGGACGTGCGGCTGAATTTGGGATTTTATTTAAAGGTGGGGAGCACCTTGAAACAACTCATCGTTTAGACACAATTATCCTTGATAAAACAGGTACGGTTACAAATGGGAAACCATCTTTAACTGATGTCATTTTAGCCGAAGGGATGGATGAATCAGAATTTCTTACGCTTGTTGGTACATCAGAGCGAAACTCAGAACATCCACTTGCCGAAGCAATCGTTGAAGGGATCAAGGAAAAAGATATTACACTAGGATCAGCTGATACATTTGAAGCCATTCCTGGTTTTGGGATTCAAGCGACGGTACAAGGTAAGGAGCTACTTATCGGTACACGAAAATTAATGGCGAAACATAATATCGATGTACAAAATGAATTAGTAAAAATGGAGAATTTAGAGAAACAAGGGAAAACAGCGATGCTAGTAGCCATTGATGGGCACTATGCCGGTATCGTTGCTGTCGCTGATACGATTAAAGACACGTCTAAAGAAGCTATCGCCCGATTGCACGGCATGGGCTTAGAAGTAGTTATGATTACTGGGGATAACACCCAAACCGCGCAAGCCATTGCTGAACAAGTTGGAATTAAAAAAGTCATTGCAGAAGTATTACCAGAAGGAAAGGCAGAAGAAGTGAAAAAACTTCAGAACGCTGATAAAAAAGTGGCTATGGTAGGAGACGGAATCAACGATGCCCCTGCTTTAGCAACAGCTGACATTGGGATGGCGATTGGTACAGGTACAGATGTGGCCATGGAAGCAGCAGATATTACTCTTATTCGCGGTGATTTAACAAGTATTGCCGATGC
Source organism: Metabacillus sp. (assembly GCA_035645575.1). Taxonomy (GTDB): domain Bacteria; phylum Bacillota; class Bacilli; order Bacillales; family Bacillaceae; genus Metabacillus. The sequence goes on along the minus strand of DASQMK010000119.1, from coordinate 924 downwards.
GATTTTCATGAGTAAGAAGACAATCACTAATATTAAGCAAAATCTTTTCTGGGCACTTGCTTATAATACGTTAGGTATCCCTATCGCAGCAGTCGGTTTATTAGCTCCATGGTTAGCCGGAGCAGCTATGGCATTCAGTTCTGTATCAGTTGTTCTTAATGCACTGCGACTTCAGAGAATTAAATTAAAGGGCTAGACTAAGAAAGGAGGGCTCATATGAAACGAAGTATGTTGATTTGGACAATTTCAGCTATTGTATATCTTGGCTTAGTTATTACAGGTTATAGTGTGTATGCAAGTATGAATCTAAAAACAACTGAACATGCTAACCATTCAGATGATCAGGTTGAAGAAAACGCGACAGATCAAACGGGCGAACATGAACATGAGCACGAGAACCATGGTGAAAGCACAAGTGATAGTGAGCTTACACCAAAAGTATCTTATGCTAACGGAGAAATAACCATTGAGTTAAGAGATAAGGATAATAATGTTCCAGAATTGGTTGTTTCCCATGAGAAATACATGCATTTTATTGTCGTGAGTTCAGACCTGGAAGAGTACCATCATTTACATTCAGAGGAAAAAGGGGATGGGATCTACCAACAAAAGGTTAGTTTAGATGGCAATTCTTATAAGGCTTTCGTTGATATAAAACCAAAAGACCTTCAATATTCTGTCATGCCTATTGAATTCCATGTTGGAGAAACACAACATGAACATGGTGACAACGAACTTTTTGTTGATACAGATTTTACAAAGACCATTAATGGTCAAACTGTAGAATTAACTGCAGAATCTTTTGAAGTTAATAAAGAGATAACTCTTAACTTTGATGTGAAAGATGCAAAGCCTGATCCCTATTTAGGAGCCTTAGGTCATGTAGTCATCTTGGATGAAGATGGAGAAAAATATATCCACGTT
>DASQMK010000118.1:0-2056 GCA_035645575.1 Metabacillus sp. | reverse complement strand
TGAAGTGTTAAAACACCCGCAAGTAAAAAAAGCAACACTTGTTGATATCGACGGAAAAGTTATTGAATACTCAAAGAAATTCCTACCAGAAATCGCTGGAAAGCTTGACGACCCACGAGTAGAAGTAAAAGTAGGCGACGGCTTCATGCATATCGCTGAAAGTGAAAATGAATACGATGTTATCATGGTTGATTCAACAGAACCAATGGGACCTGCTGTTAATCTATTTACAAAAGGTTTCTATGCTGGTATCTCTAAAGCACTTAAAGAAGACGGATTATTTGTTGCACAAACAGACAACCCTTGGTTCACACCAGAATTAATTACAAATGTTCAACGTGACGTAAAAGAAATCTTCCCAATCACACGTCTATACACTGCGAACATTCCAACATATCCAAGTGGTCTATGGACATTCACAATCGGTTCGAAAAAATACGATCCACTAGAAGTTAGTGAAGATCGCTTCCACGAAATCGAAACAAAATACTATACAAAAGAATTACACAAAGCTTGCTTTGTTTTACCTAAGTTTGTAAGTGATCTTATTAAGTAAATCGAAACAAAAGTGCAAGTGTCTATCCACAGTAGATGCAATTTAATAATTTCTTTAGCAAAAAAAAGTGAGAGAAGGGAAATCTCTCACTTTTTGAATGGAGGTAATAGTCGATGAAATTTGATGAAGCATATTCAGGGAATGTCTTTATTAAAAGCCACCCTAGTTATGAAGAAAGTGAAGCGGTTATCTATGGCATGCCAATGGACTGGACTGTAAGCTATCGCCCGGGCTCCCGTTTCGGCCCAGCGCGTATTCGTGAAGTATCAATCGGTCTTGAAGAATACAGTCCATATTTAGATCGTGAATTAGAAGAAGTTAAATACTTTGATGCTGGAGATATTCCACTGCCATTTGGCAATCCACAACGAAGCATCGACATGATCGAGGAATACATTGATAAACTACTAGCTGACGATAAATTTCCATTAGGAATGGGTGGAGAACACTTAGTTTCTTGGCCTGTAATGAAGGCAATGTATAAAAAATACCCTGATCTTGCGATTATTCATTTCGATGCACACACAGATTTACGTGATGACTATGAAGGTGAACCATTGTCTCATTCAACCCCAATTAAAAAGATCGCTGATTTAATTGGACCAACAAATGTTTATTCTTTTGGCATCCGTTCTGGTATGAAAGAAGAATTCCGTTGGGCAAAAGAAGTGGGCATGCACATCTCCAAGTTTGAAGTGCTTGAACCATTAAAAGAGGTTTTACCAAAACTAGCAGGACGTCCTGTATATCTAACAATTGACATCGATGTTCTTGATCCTGCGCACGCACCAGGAACAGGTACAGTTGACGCTGGCGGTATTACATCAAAAGAGCTTCTAGCTTCTGTTCATGAAATCGCAAAATCAGATGTACGTGTCGTAGGCTCTGACTTAGTAGAGGTCGCGCCTATCTATGATCACTCTGAACAAACAGCTAACACAGCAAGTAAGATTATCAGAGAAATGATTTTAGGATTAGTGCAGAAAAAAGGATAAAAGAACAAAAGCGCAAGCGCCTGATCAGCCCCGACAAGCATAAGATAATTTAGAATAGAAGGCGTTCTTTGCCTTCAATTCTAAATTGGCTTATGACCTCGAGGGGCTAGGCGTTGGAGCTGGATGTCGAAGCGCTTATCCATGATTCAAGAATTTTTATAAATTCCAAGACAACAAAGGCTTGGTACACAGTGTATCAGGCTTACTTTTTTGAAAAGTTTGTAATAATCCAGTTATATATGTAAAAAAACAAGCTCCTCTACAAACCTGTCAACAGGATGTTTTGGACAAAATTATGGATCAATTTCCATGTATTAGGCCATTCTGTGCGAGTGTTGCTTTTACTAATAAATCTACTAAAATACTGATAGATTCTAAACCGTAAGACAAACCTCACAAGACTTTCCTCCTATTAGAAACTATTACTGTAAAAATTATCCTCAAATATGACAAAAAAACACATGATACGATATCCACGTCAGCACATGAGTTGATAAGGAGGATG
>DASQMK010000117.1:0-5471 GCA_035645575.1 Metabacillus sp. | reverse complement strand
CTCACTTATGGAAATTTCACTTTATTTTTTTCATCATAAATCCTTGTTGTAAAATTGTCACCCTTTTATGAGAATTTCTTGCATGTGAAAAATACTTGGATAAATTAACCTAGTTTGTTAACAATATGAATTAGCATCCTTTCCGCTAGGAGGTTTTCATTGAAAACTCGCATTCCCAAACCATTGTCTAATTTAATAAAGGAAAAGAACACCAAGAGATTTGCTGAAAAATTATCTGCCGTCCAGGAGATGAATAGTAGAACTCAAGACATAAAGAAGTTCGAACAAATCTCTTCGAACCTTAAATGGAATTTAGAGCACATAAAAGAAGTAGTAGGAAATAGCAGCGATGTCGTTATAAGAGACTTTAAGGCTGGACAAAGCGGGGAAATTCATATAGGCATAATCTATACTGATGGATTAGCTGACAAGACACTTGTTCAAGATTTTGTATTAGAAACCCTAATGGTTCAAATCAGAGATGCAAATTTTGATCCATTAACTGTTCAAACAAGCTTGTTTGAATTCATAAAGGCACGCTCTCTACCGACCGGTGAATTAATTGAAATCGAAAACTTTGAAGATCTCTTTTTCCACTTTTTATCTGGCGATACCATTCTATTAATTGACAATTTCACTAAAGGCTTAGCGATCGGTTCAAGAGGCTGGGTAGATCGTGGTGTACAGGAACCATCTTCTCAGACTGTTGTTAGAGGTCCAAAAGACGGTTTTTCTGAAACATTAAGAATCAATACTGCTTTAATAAGACGTCGAATCAAGGATCCAAACCTGTGGCTTGAGACAAAGCAGCTTGGAAAAAAAACAAAAACAGATGTTGGCATTATGTATTTAAAAGGCGTGGTAAACGAAAAAATTGTGAAAGAAGTACATTCCCGATTAGACAAAATTAAAATAGATGCCATCCTCGAAAGCGGATATATAGAAGAGCTAATACAGGATAAAACTTATACTCCTTTTCCTACAGTTTTCAATACAGAACGACCTGATACTGTCGCTGCTGCCATATTGGAAGGAAGGGTAGCAATTCTTGTTGACGGAACTCCTTTCGTTTTAATCGTTCCCGCTCTTTTAGTGAATTTTTTTCAGGCGAGTGAAGATTATTATCAACGAGCTGATATCGCAACACTGATTCGTTTACTTCGATATCTATCTTTTTTTCTTGCATTACTGACACCATCAGCCTATATTGCGGTGACAACCTTCCATCAGGAAATGCTTCCTACTCCTTTACTCATTAGTCTTGCAGCCCAACGAGATGGAGTTCCTTTTCCCGCAATTGTTGAGGCAATCATCATGGAGTTGACCTTTGAAATATTACGAGAGGCTGGGGTTCGAATGCCTAGAGCTGTCGGTTCTGCTATCTCAATTGTTGGAGCATTGGTTATCGGACAGGCAGCAGTAGAGGCTGGGATTGTGACAGCAACAATGGTTATCGTTGTTTCCTTAACAGCCATTAGCAGCTTTGTATCACCTACTTTTAATATGGGTATTGCTGTTCGAATTCTAAGGTTTGGATTTATGATTCTTGCCGGAACGTTCGGTCTATTTGGTATTATTTTAGGCTTAATTGCTATGGTCCTCCATCTTAATAGCTTAAGGTCCTTTGGTATTCCTTATTTATCACCGAATGCTCCGTTTATATTACAGGATCAAAAAGACAACTTTTTTCGCTTTCCACATTGGGCTTTATTTACACGCCCTCGATTAATCAGTCAAAAAGACAGGGATCGAGAAGATACTTCTTCCCCTAAGCCTCCTACTACTAGTTAAGGAGTTAATCTAAATGAAAAAGAAGCTGTTCATTGTTTTTTTCATGCTCCTTCTCACTACAGGTTGCTGGAGTAAAAAAGATCTAAACGAACTCGCAATCGTAACGGCAATAGGTATTGATAAAACAGATGACGGTTATTCCGTTTCCATTCAAGTATTAAACCCATCAGAGCTTGCTGGAAATACTAGGTCCGGTCGTACTGAAGTTGTAAGGTTTATAAAAACAGGAGAAACCATATTCGAAACTTTACGGAAGCTATCAACGGATTCTCCGAGAAGAATTTATTTAGCACATCTTCGTGAGGTTGTCTTTGGAGAGGAATTAGCTAAAGATGGAATAGGTAAGGCACTAGATTTTATTTCAAGAGATCATGAAATGCGAACTGATTTTTATATTACAGTTGCTAAAGGCTCAACTGCAGCTGATATCCTTAATGTCCAAACAGCAATCGAAAAAGTTCCAGCAAATAAACTTTTTAACTCACTTGAAAACTCCGAAAATGTTTGGGCAGCAACAAAAACAGTACAGCTGGATGAATTAATTAATAGCATTGTGAGTAAAGGGAAAGAACCGGTTTTAACAGGAATCTATTCTTACGGTAACTCAGAATATGGAAGCAATATTGAAAACGTCCATAATGTTTCACCTGAAACAGGATTAAGACTTGATTATCTCGCTGTTTTTAAAAAGGATAAACTAATTGGTTGGCTAAATATGGATGAGAGTAAAGGATTCAATTATGTAACTGATACGATAAAGAATACAGTGGTAACCATCGAAACAGATGACGGCAAAGTTTCCATTGAAACACTACGCTCTAAAACCAAAGTACGCGGAAAAATGAATAAAGGCAAACCAGTTATAGACATCACAATCGATACAGAAGGAAACCTTGCTGATGTTGAGAGTAGTATTGATTTATCAAAACCTGAGAATGTCGATAAATTAGAAAAGGAATATCAAAACAATATTAAAGAGAAAGTACAATCTTCTATTAAAAAAGTACAAGAGGAATTTCAAAGTGATATTTTCGGCTTTGGGGAAGTGATTCATCGTGCTGATCCAAAAGCTTGGAAAGGAATTGAGGATAATTGGGATGAAATGTTCACCAATTTAGATATAAATGTTGAGGTTAAAGCAGAAATTCGCAGATTAGGTACAATTACTGAATCGTTCCAGAAAGAGACAAAGGAGTAAACAATACATGTGGTCAATTGTTGGAATTCTACTTATAGGATTAATCGTATTTATTATTGATGTTAAACCTCTCATAAAAGGGAAAAATTATCGCGAAATTTCCATTTATAGTTCCCTATTATTGAGTGGACTAGCATTATCTAGCTTACTAATACTCAAAGTGAGAATTCCAACTCCACTTGATTTCATAACAGCTATATACAGACCTTTTATTTCATTTATTGAACGTCTTTTGTCATAGAGGTGAAGATCATTATGCTCGAAGAAGGGAAAATTAATGCTGGAGAATTTGAGACAATTGTTATTATTTTCACTTTAGGAAGTTCCATCCTAGTTGCACCATCCTTACTTGCATCATATGCCAATCAAGATGCTTGGATTGCTTCTATTCTTACGTTAATCATAGGATTAAGTTTTATTTTTCTATATCATAAGCTATTATCCCTTTATCCAAAAATGACATTTGTGGAATTTACAGAAACGATCTTAGGAAAATGGGCCGGAGGTGTGGTGTCATTTCTATTTCTCTCTTATTTTTTTATAGTTTCTGCTGGGTTACTTAGAGAGATTGGCGATTTCCTAACAACACAAATTATGGTAGAAACACCGATTCAAATGTTAATGATCGCTTTTATTATCATTTGTATGGCAGGTGTTAAATTGGGAATTGAGGTTATCTGTCGAACAGCCGTTATTTTTTTTCCTTGGACGATTCTCTTGCTATTATTGTTATTCCTATTTCTTATTCCTGAAATAAAATTATCAAATATTCAACCTTTCTTTGGTGAAGGTATAAAAGCTATTAGTAGAGCTGCATATAGTAATTTGGGACTCCCTTATTTAGAATTAGTCATTTTTTTAATGATTACACCATATGTAACGGACAAAATGAAACTAAAAAAATCCTTCTATAAAGGAACGATTATTGGAGGAGTCGTTTTAGTTATCCTTATTATTTTTAGCATTCTTGTACTTGGAGCTGATTTTTCTGCAAGGAACGCTTACCCATCTTATATTTTAGGAAAGAAAATAAGCCTTGGTACAGTCCTCGAAAGATTGGAAGTCATCGTTGCAATCATTTGGTTTTTCACGATGTTCTTTAAGCTTACGATCTGCTATTACGGAGTCACGCTTGGAATAGCACAGGTATTTCGACTAAAGAACTATAAAATCTTAGTTTCTCCTCTAGCCTTTTTAATTGTCACCTTTGCTATTATTTTATTTCCGGATATTGTTTACTTTCAGGATTTTATTGCTCATACATGGACCCCTTATTCCTTAACAATATGCTTTTTCCTTCCTTTTATATTATTGATTGTAGCTCAGGTTAAGAAAATGAAAACATACACCAAAAGGGAAAGGTAAGGTTTTATGGAGAATGCAAAAATATCCGCGATTCAGTTAGTCATTATTATTTATATTTTTGTTGTCGGTACAACCGTTATCTTCCCACTAGCTGCTGATGCTAAACAGGCGGCCTGGATTTCGATTTTAATCGGTATGCTTAGTGGATTTCCCTTGCTTTTTATGTATCATTATTTATACAAGATGTATCCTAACCTTGTTTTGACGGAATATTGCAAGAAAATTCTTGGTAAATATATAGGAACTGTAGTCGGTCTGTCCTACGTTTTGTTTTTTTTATATGGCGCAGCACGTGATGTACGAGACGCAATGGAATTAGCTCCGCTATTTTTACATGGAACACCCGTGTCAGCTATTGGAATTATGTTTTTACTCCCTGTTCTTTATGGATTATTTTTAGGAATAGAAGTATTACTGAGAACAAGTGAAATCTTTATTGTTTATCTTGTCATAACTGGTGCATTAATGATTCTATTTATTTTTCTTTCTGATATCTTTCAAGTTGAAAATTTATTACCTGTTTTAGAGCCAGGATGGAAAACAATCATTCGTACCACATTTACAGAACCTTGGATGGCACCTTTTGGAGAGGTTGTTTGTTTTACGATGATATTCGCCTATCTCAATAAGCCAAAACATCAACTTAAAGCATCATTTTTGGGAGTAATGATTGGCGGACTTTCTTTAGCTTTTTTCCACTTTTTAACAATCGCTGTTTTAGGGGCTGATACTAGAGGTCGTTCCATTTCACCATTTCTAAGAATGGTTCAAAAAATTGATATAGCTGATATTATTCAAAGGCTTGATGCGCTCTTTATGATATGGCTACTTGTTAATGATTTTTTTAAAGTTGCTATTTTTATGTATGCAGCAGTCATTGGCGGGGCAACGCTTTTTAAAGTCTCTAAAAATTTGCTAATTTTGCCATTTGGAACTCTTGTATTTTTTACTTCCATATATTTTACAGATGACTATTCCTCTCATATGGCGCAAAGTGATTTTGTTCTTACTTATATTTATCCTATTTTTGCATTATGCTTTCCTCTTCTTTTATGTCTTGTCGGGTTTGTTAGGCAAAAGGTAAATAAATGGCCGAATTCTTAATACCTAAAGAGGT
>DASQMK010000116.1:0-1827 GCA_035645575.1 Metabacillus sp. | reverse complement strand
GGCAACTGGCGGACATGGGGGAATGTTTGTATTTCCTAAAGCTTCGGTAAAGACTGAAGAGAAATTAAAAAAGATTTTGGCTTTTATGGATCGAATGGTGAAGGATGATATTGCTACTTTATTGGAAGTAGGTATTGAGGGCGTGCATTATCAAAGGCTGAAGGATGGCTCCTTTGAAATTATTAAAGAAAATAAAGGGCTGCTAGAGAGAGATGTAAAACCATATAATGCGTTAAGAAGTATTTCTTCAAGCAACTATAAAAATGAAAGTGATCCATTAAGAGTGAAGTTCGATACATTAACTAAGGATAATGAAAATTTCTTGACTTCAAATCCGACAGAGGCATTGTTCTCTCCAACGTTTACTGAAAAAGGAAGTGAACTTAGAAAAATGATAGATGATGCAACATATAAGTTTATATTAGGAGAGCTAGAGGAAGAAGGTTTTAAGCAAGAGATCTTAAAGTGGAAAAAAAGAGGTGGAGAACAAATCATAAAGGAATTTAATGAAGAATATAAAAAATACCAAAAATAGGAGCCGTCTCAATTGAGACGGCTCTATTTTATACTTCGTTTTAGTGTCTAGCTTCAGCGCCTAGCCCCTTGAGGTCATAAGTCAATTTGGAATTGAAGACAAAAAACGCCTTCTATTCCAAATTGGCTTATTTGCCCTAGGCTGATCAATGCGCTTGCGCTTTTCTAATTATTGTGCTTTCTTAAGCTCACGATATTTCCCGGGAGTAGTTCCTTCATTTTTACGAAAAGAGCGAATAAAATTTTGTGAGTTGTTATATTTTAGTTTTTCAGAAATTTCTTTAACAGACATATCTGTTTCCACTAACCATTTCTTTGCCATATTAATACGGTACAATGATAAATAATCACTAAAAGAGATGTTTTTCTCTTTACGAAAAATGCTGCTTAAATAATTAGGGTTATAATGAAGTCTTGCTGCAATCGCCTCAAGAGTAATATCAGAATCAAATTCTTGCTGAATGATATGAATAATATTATCAGAAAGGTTCTTATATTGTGATTCTGTGCGTTCTTCTATTTTATTAATTAATGGATAAATAATGACATCCTTAAACCAATGATGTATCTCTGATAATGTTTTTAGTTCATATAAGTGGTCAAATAGGGACTTTTTATAATCTAATTCGATTATATCAATGCCTAATGTTTGCATGAGTTCAATTAGATCATTAAGTAAGCGTACGATAGAAATCTGATAATGTGTGTGGTTTAACTCTTTCTCTACAATGGCTGAAAGAAAGCTGTTTAGCAATTCATCTATTTTTGGTTTATCACAAATCTTAATGGCATCAAATAATTCATTTTCAATTTGCTTAGGAAAAAAGGTATGAAAAGATGTACTTCTATTAAGGTTTTCAAAAAAGATAATCGATTCTGTGCCAAACTTTATTGTATATTTTAATGCTTCAAGTCCTTCCTTGTAGGCATGAATTGTAGAAACCATATCTGAAAATGGCAAGCTAATGCCAATGCTAACAGGAATGTTCAATTCTTTCTTTACCTTTGTTTGAATGGTTTGTGCTAAGTTTGTTACAAAATAAGTGTATTTTCTATCATCTTCATGATCACTTAGGAGCACTGTGACTTGAGTCCGATTCATAACTGTCGGGGTTAATCTTGAGTTACTAGGAATAAGATCCTCAATCATTGTATTAATAGCAAATAATAACAAATCCTCTTCTTTTCGGTCATAGCCAGTCCCTTCAAACAGATCAATTTGTAGTGTGAAAACGCAAAGTCGTTTCCAATTTTGATTAAATCCAAAGGAGGAAAGCCTTGTAGGTAGCTCCT
>DASQMK010000115.1:0-3175 GCA_035645575.1 Metabacillus sp. | reverse complement strand
AATTAACATCTGATTATCATATATTAAATGAAGCGATCATTATTGCAGAAGATATACTACAAACCGGAAGAGTAAAAGAGCTATCTTTTACTTCAGAGGACGGTCAGACATGGAATATTAAAGAGTTAAAAAAATTAAAAGATATCGTAAAAGATGAGCCACATGATGTTGTAGCATATTTTGATGGAGGATTTCATAAAAATACTAAGCTAGCCGGTTTTGGTGCGGTGATTTATTATACTCAAAGTGGAAGCCGTCATAGGATAAGAATGAATGAAAGAGCAGGTGAAATTGAGTCTAATAATGAGGCTGAATATGCAGCATTTGCTTACTTAGTAAAAGTTCTTGAAGAATATGGTATAACAAGACAGAAGATAGTATTTAAAGGTGACTCCCAAGTGGTCTTAAACCAACTCTCTGGGGAATGGCCTTGTTACGAACCAGAGTTCAATGTTTGGCTTGATCGAATCGAGGATAAATTAAAAAAATTAAAAATTACTCCGAAATATGAACCTGTGTCAAGAAAGGAAAATACTGAGGCAGATAAACTAGCGACTCAAGCGTTGGAAGGTATTGAAATTAAAAGCAAAATGACAATGGATGAAGGCGTTGAGGTAAATGAGTAAAAAACAAACTTTACAAGAATTAAGTGAAATAATTGACACATACTGCTCAAATTGCTTATTAAAAAAGCATTTTAGAGAAGAATACGGTAAAACATATGCACATACTTTTTGTATTAAAAGCTGTACCGTCGGGGAAAAGATAAAAAATGTTGGCAAGAAATTAATCTAAAAAATCCGCATTGGCGGATTTTTTTTAGTAAGTACTATTACACGATACTTTCAAATCGTTTCCTTATTTATGCTTAGCTTCTGATAATTGATGCTGACACTGTTCAAGAAGTTGTTGCTGTTTTGTTAGAAAGTCCTGGTCAAATCCAGTTTCTGCAGTTCGATTCATTAGGGCTTTTGCATCATTAATTGCATTCTCCGCATTTTTGATTGCTTCAGGATCCATTTGCATTGTTGCAGATCCAACCATTTTTTGTGCCGCTTTTACAGAAGCCTCTAATTGTGCGATTTCATTCATTCCACTAATTAAACCTGTGTGATTGATTTGGTCCAATTTAACCACCTCCAAATATAGTTTTTGTTTATCACCTTAAAATATTCGTTAAAAAAAACATTCCATTTTTTATATCACAATTTTATTAGTCGTGTTAAAATGAAAATAGATTAAAACTTTGTAAAAAAATAGAACATTTATAAAACATTTTTACTAGAAATTGTCGATTATTAACATTAGGGGAGGGCGGAAGGACTTGTCGAATGCTCCATTAGATTCATCAATTAAAGAAGCATTTCAGGAAATATATAAGGATATTGACAAATTGGTCTTTATAGCGAACAACGCGAATGTATTCAATAATAATGAAGTTTCTCGTATCGAAAAATGTATTAAACAAAACGTAAAAGCAATTGAGTATATAATGATTAGTCAAAAGTCATTATAAAAACAGAAAAAAAGAGGTGGAAACATTCCAACCTCTTTTTGTATAAGTTTGTTTATGGTTAAATCACAGATATAAACTAGTGATTATAACTTTGTAACGTTAGCAGCTTGTGGTCCACGGTTACCTTCAACGATTTCAAAAGAAACCTCTTGACCTTCTTCTAATGATTTGTAACCTTCACCTTGAATAGCTGTGAAGTGTACGAATACATCGTCTCCACCTTCAACTTCGATGAATCCGAAACCTTTTTCGTTATTGAACCATTTTACTTTACCGTTTTGCATAGTACTTAATCCTCCTAATACTGTAGCACAGGTGGTGCTAAAAAAAATTTTATCAATTAAGAATAGGATATGTAAGGTCTAGACATGTTGTGAAATCGTAGGTTGTAACCAATATATACTCATCTTAATGATAATTTCACTATACACTAATTTAAAGATATACGTCAAGGTAAAGTAGCATATTTTAACATAACTTTCTGAAATTTTGTTTAAATGATTTATTATAGTTTTATATGTACAAGCATATAATGGCTACAACTGGGAGGGGTGGTCTCTGTGAGAAAAATTCAAGCAAATGATATCGATATTTTTGTAACATGTCATCGAAAAATAGATCACTTTAAATTTAATGAAATATGTAGTTTAATTTCACAGTTAGCAAGTAGCCTTAATTGTTTGAAAAAATCTTCTGTCATATTAATTCAAGGGGATGAAGATCTTTATGTTGTAGAGAGAATGAATACAGATACGTACACATTATACGCACATTATGCTATATCTAGACAAAAAGTATATAAATTAAACGAAAATCAGACAATAAGTTAAAGCAAAACTAGTTCCCTTTTTTGAAAAAAAGTTTATAATAATGGTAATACGATTTGTAGCTTATAATAGCTGCACCTAAGATGGATTTTACATAATTATCTGTCTCATTAACTTATAAAGCTGCATTGGCTATCTTGAAAGGGGAACCAAAAAATGGTAGAAAAAACATTTACAATTACAAGTGAAGCAGGACTTCACGCCAGACCAGCAACTGCTCTAGTAAATGCAGTTAATTCATTCACTGCAGATGTAAACTTAGAAGCAAATGGTCGTACAGTGAATCTAAAATCTATTATGGGTGTAATGTCACTTGGTATTTCTAAAGGAACACAAGTGAAAATTTCAGCGAGTGGCAGTGACGAAGCAGCAGCATTAGAAGCTGTGGAAAGAGCAATTACAACTGAAGGTCTAGGAGAATAGACAAAAAAAGAGCGACATTTTATGTCTGCTCTTTTTTTGACCTATAAATGTGTTATTCTTCTCTCGTTTTATCTCTTTGGTCTTTATTTCGTTTATTTCCTTTACTATTGTCACCCGCTAGATGTTCCTCTGCAAACTCCATTTGATTTGCTCCGTTTTTTGGTGAGTTTTGATTCCTACTTCCTTTGTTCACTTTTTTTGTCATTCCAAGCCCTCCTTGACAAAGAAACCAATTTATTGCATGGTTATTTTTTTCCTAGGAAAAAAATATATGCATTAAGGAGAAAAGTTTATTAAGAAGACTAATGATTTCGAAATATATGCGATATATGCATATTTATTAACTTTCCAGGTTGTGTTCGATGTAAAATTTCTATCTTTCTAGTTCTACTTTTCTGTTCTGTGAAGG
>DASQMK010000114.1:0-8273 GCA_035645575.1 Metabacillus sp. | reverse complement strand
GCAAATCATTATACAGAGGAGTATTAGGAGAATAAAGTTCCTTCTCAGCATGAGCAACTTGCTGTGAGTCTACTAATAGCGAAAAACTAGAAAATATAAGACCAACTGTTATAATAGTACCTGTCATTAAACGTTTCATTTATAATAAACCCCCTAAATGAATGTATCCTTATTATATCCATAATAGAAAAACGCCGCTTTCTTCCCTATAGTTGATTTCTACTAATTAACTAGCTATTATTATGACTTTTGTCACTCACGCACACCCCTTTATAATAATTGGAATATTTCTAACAATTTTATGAATGATGCATTTGCAGCAGCTTATCTTCTAATTCTTCTACGAAGCGGATCATTTCCTTTTTACCTTGGAGGTTAAAAATGGTAAGGCAGTTTTTCATGTAAGAAGCACCACTCTCAACATCCCCCATGCGGTAATAGTTGGAACCGCTTTGGAAATATAGTTCCCCTAATAAATACAGCGTTTCCAGCTTCAATGCCTTTCGGATACCTTTTTGACAAAAAATGAGTGATTTCTGATAGTTGCCAAGGTCCGTATGCGCTTTTGCGATCCCGTAATAGATTCTTAATTGAATCGTTTCATCCTTTAAATCATCCAATGCCTTCATACTGTCAAGAAGCTTATGATAAAACTCAAGTGATTTCTCATATTTTCCTTGCTCCTTATAAAGAATGGCAAGGCTATTTCCTATTTCAATTTCTCTTTCCCTCATAAGCACGCGATTATTGCTGTAGGTCAGGGAGAGAGCCTCCTTTATTTTTGATACAGCCCTCATAATATCCTTATTTAGGTAAAAATCACAAATTCCCTCATGCCATAGGAAAAATTGTTGATGGTTCACAGATTGAAACAGAGGATTTCTCTTTTCCTGTTTGACAATATGAGAAACCGATTCATAATCTCGTTCTCTTATAAAATATCTCATCATTTTATACACATCTCGCACATAGTCTAGACGGGGAGTTTCTGCTATTTCAAAAAAGTAATTCATATCAACGCCAAGCTTTCTTGATAGCTTGTAAAGGATCAAGGATGATGGAATTTCGTTAGAATTTTCAATCTTGCTAATCTGAGCTTGTGTACAAATACCTTCGGCCAATTGCTGCTGACTCAAATTTAATGACTTCCGCAAATTCCTTATAACATGCCCGATTTCAACAGATTCAAACATATCCCTTATCCCCCTTTTTAACGGTCTGAATATTTAAAATATACTACAATAAACATACCATGAAAGTAGCCCTGTCAGCTAATATAACCAATCTCCATTTACAACCAATAAATATGCGTAAAATTATATAATATTTTAAAATAACAAGTACTGTTGTTTATCAACAATCTCTTAGCTTACAAGCAAACTCTAGCACCCCTTACCCTCTTTGACCAAAATCTAGTATCCTTCTAAACTAACTTTAACCGGTTACTAGATTAGCTAATCTCTACTTTATTGAAAAGGGGATAAAAATATGTCATCAAAAAAATTAGCTACTATCGTACTTAGTACCTCACTAGCATTCAGCACACTTCTACCTTCTGCATCATTTGCCCAAACGCCTTCTGAAAAATTGATGGAAAATATGAAACTTGAACAAAAGCTCATCGAAAAAGGCAAAGATGTACCGAACTTCCTATCTGGAAAGCTTTCCAACCAAAAGGTCAAAACAGACAAGGACGCACGAGACTTCCTCAAAGCCAACAAAGACTTATTTAAAATCAATCCTGAAAAAGAGCTAACCCTTTTAGAAAAACAAACAGATGAATTAGGAATGACTCATTTTACATTCGCTCAATCAATAAATGGAGTACCAATTGATGGCGCGATCTTCTCTGTTCATACGAATGAACATCATGAAGTCACAGCAACATCTGGACAACTTTACCCTGATGCTTCCAGTAAGCTAACAAACACAAAACCATCTATTTCCGATCAAAAAGCAACTGACCTAGCTTGGAAGAAAATTAACCTAACTGAAGAACAAACAAATATTGGACAAGACTTGCAAGATGAGCTATCAAATTTTGAACATACTCAAGTAAAAAAGGACTTAGTGATCCATCAAAATGAAGGGGCATACACATTAGCTTACAAGGTCCAGCTCCAATTCATCGAGCCTTACGGAGCAAACTGGCAAATCTTCGTGGATGCTAAGGATGGATCAATCGTCGATGCGTATAACGCAGTAAATGACGCAGCCACTACAGGCTCTGGATATGGAGTATTAGGTGATGCCAAAACGCTAAACACCTACTCCTCAGGTGGAACGTATTATTTATACGATGTTACAAAGCCAATGAATGGTGTCATCGAAACGTTTACTGCACAAAGCCGTTCGATTTATCCTGGATACCGCTCGGCTGACAGTAATAATGCATGGACATCCTCTTCACAAGGAGCTGATGTTGACGCACACTTTTACGCTGGACAGGTGTATGACTACTATAAAAACACACACGGAAGAAACAGCTTTGATAACAATGGAGCAACTATCCGCTCAACAGTTCACTACGGTCGAAACTACAACAACGCCTTTTGGAACGGTTCACAAATGGTATACGGAGATGGGGATGGAAGTGTCTTCGCTCCACTATCAGGAGCACTTGATGTCGTAGCCCATGAATTAACACACGCTGTCACAGAACGCTCAGCTGGACTTGAATACCGTAACCAATCTGGAGCTTTAAACGAATCCTTCTCAGATGTGTTCGGCTATTTCCTAGATCCACAGGATTATCTAATGGGTGAAGATGTGTACACACCTAACCAACCAGGTGATGCATTACGGAGTCTATCAAATCCTACTCTGTACGGACAGCCAGAGCATATGAATCAATATGTGAATACAACCTCTGATAATGGTGGAGTTCATACAAACAGCGGAATTCCAAATAAAGCAGCATATTATACGATTAACAGTATCGGAAAAGCTCAGGCGGAAAAGATTTACTATCGTGCTTTAACGGTTTATTTGACACCGACAAGTAACTTTAGTTATGCACGTGCGGCCTTGCTACAGTCTGCTGCGGATTTATATGGTAGTGGAAGTACTGCTTATGATGCAGTGAAGTCAGCTTGGGATAAGGTTGGGGTTTATTAAACGGAACGGGGGGACAGGTTCCTTGTCCCTGCCCCCCTAAACTAGAGTTACATTTAAAATATGCATGACAGATTTACCCGTGTCACTTTACTAAAAGTGGGTCAACGAACCTGTCCCCTTGTCCCTATCCCGCAAACTCCACTGCTTGACGAATTGCTTCCATTAAGCTTTTTTCATCTGCGATTCCTTTACCAGCAATATCAAATGCTGTGCCGTGGTCAACACTTGTTCGAATGATCGGTAAGCCGACTGTTATGTTGACGCCAGCATCTAATCCGAGAACCTTGACTGGTCCGTGTCCTTGATCATGGTACATGGCGACAACGATATCGAAGTCTCCGCGGACAGTACGGAAGAATAATGTGTCTGCAGGTAGTGGACCAACAACATCGATTCCTTCTCCTTGTGCTTTTTCAACAGCTGGAACGACTTTTTCTTCTTCTTCTCCATAGCCGAATAAACCATTTTCTCCAGCATGTGGATTGATTCCGCAAACAGCAATTTTAGGAGACTCAATACCTGATTTTTTAAGAGTATCGTACGCAAGCTTAATTACATGGTATACACGCTCAGGATTAATCATTTTTACCGCATCGATAATTCCAACATGTGTTGTGACGTGAATAACTTTTAAGTTAGGTGCTGAAAGCATCATCGAGAAGTCTTCTGTACCTGTTAAGTCAGCCAAAATTTCCGTATGCCCAGGGTATTTATGACCGCCTTTGTGTAAAGCTTCCTTGTTTAATGGCGCAGTACAAATGGCGTTAATTTTGTTTTCCTTTGCTAATTCGATAGCTGTAGCTAAATATTCGAATGCCGCATGCCCTGCTTCTGGTGATACTTGACCAATTGGCAGATTTTCATCTAATAGATTTAAATCTAAGCAGTAGACAGTACCGAAGTTATAAGGAAGATCTTGAATACGTTCTGCTGAAACAGACTCAATGATCAGCTCACTATTCACAAAGCTCTTTGCTCTTTCTAGGATTTTGCTGTCTCCGATGACAAGCGGACGACTTAGGTCGTACATTTCTTCTTTTGCTAAGCTTTTTAAAATAATTTCCGGTCCAACGCCTGCTGCGTCTCCCATTGTAATTCCAACAATCGGTTTTAGTTGACTCATACTCTCACCCTTCTTTTATTTGCCATGTATTCGACTACATTGACTAATGATTGTTCATGTCCAAATCCACCAGCTTTTGTGATAGCCCAGTAGCTTTTATCCTCGCTGCGCAGTCTACCAAATGGAAGTCCTGGTTCTACCTCAGAATAAAGATCCATTTCAGAAATATGAAGCTCAGAGCATACTGCCTTAGCCGTATCTCCACCTGTAAGCACTAACCCTTGAATTGAAGGAAAAGCCTCCAGAATTCCCTTCGAAATCTGTCCTAATCCCTTCGAAATCGCTTCACTTACCTCTGTTAATGTAAGGCCAAGCTCTTTTCCAGCTTCTTTCGCAGAAAGACGATTTTCCTCAGAAGCTTCCACGAATAGCACATAATGATCGTACTGTGTATGCTGCTTTAATTGATCAATATAGTGTTGAACCTCAAATGATTTTTTTACTAGAGTCGTAGGATCAACCTCTATAAATAAAGAATGATCTAAAGATTCTACCTTACATAATTGTTCCCTTGTCACTTGAGATAAACTCCCTGACACAATCAATGTTTTTTCAATTTTGATCTTTTGCTGAGTTGATTCACGAGAAGCAGTTAACTGCAATGCATCTGGTAAATATTTAATTAATCCAGCTGAGCCAGCCCAAACGGTTTTCTTGTTTAGCCTTGAAAAAACATCGCATACCTTCTGTAATTCTTCTTCTGTTTCACTATCACACACAAACCATGTAACCCCTTGATTAAGGCACGTAAAAATCGTTTGGTTGATTTGTTCAATGGTTTGTTCCAGCATACGGCTATCAATTAAAGCAATATCACGTTCTTGGTATTGCTTTAATAATTCCGGAATAAACGCCTCTGTTACAGGTGTTTTAGGATCTTTTGAAAACTCTGTATCTGTAATTAAAGCACCATTAACGTAATGATTACCTTGAATCGTTTGGCGCTTCATTTTCGGATACGCTGGTGCGATCACAACAATCTCTGGCTGATACACCTTTTCGATCGCTGTTAATTCGGCCGCCATATTTCCCCTTAATGTTGAATCAACCTTTTTATACACATGCTGATAGCCTTCCTTTTGAAGGAACGAAGCAGCTTTATAGGCTGCTCCATATGCTTCTTCGGCTTCTTTTGCACGACTGTCTGTATCGACGATCATCACATCCGGCTTTGTTGCAACGCTTGATGTATTGTAATCGAACACAACGGTTGATGATAGATTTTTTTTCGCTAGTTGTACACCTGTATCATTTGCACCTGTTAAATCATCAGATATAATGCCAATTTTATTCTCCACTCTTATCACACCCTTAGACGTTTGCTTCTTTTACGTCTTCTTGTTCAAATGTATAGCCTTTTTTCTCTAATCGTTTGATGAGGAATCCAACATAGATTGGTAGTAAGATCGCTGTTGTTACCGTTGATGCCGCCACCTGTACTGTCGCAATATCTACAACAGATGCAAAGCTTGCATTTGCTGCTGCAATGGCTGCTGGTGTAGCAACCGCGTTTCCTGCTGTTGAACCTTCTGCTGCTCCAACAATCGATTTCCATTTCAATGCTTTAAAGACAAAATATCCAGCCGTACCTGTTACAAAGACCGTTAATACACCTAGAATAATACCTGCTAATCCACCTTCAAGGATCGCTCCAAAATCAATGCACATACCAAGCGCGAATGCGAAGAATGGAATTAACATTGAGCTTCCTTTATCTAAGAACGTACGCATGTTTTCATCAAGGTTACCTAATACCATACCAACTAAGATTGGAAGTAACACAGAAATGAATGAAGTCAAAGAGAACATTCCGTCAACAAAGCCCATAGCGCCAAAAATAGATAGCGCAATCATTGTTAAGAACGGTCCATCATTAAGTGCTAATAATGAATACGCTGCACGATCTTCTTTGTTGCCATACTGACCAACTAACGCGACGAATAATCCTCCATTACTATTTGTCATTGCTGCGATAACCGCAATCGGTGCTAACCCTAGCCATAATCCATTGTCACCAGCAAGCATGTAAGCGATTAATCCAAATACCGCACCTACTGCCCACTTTGTTGCTAAAAGAGTTGCTCCTTTCCCAACTGATACACCAAATGATTTCACATTAATTTGTGCACCTGTACATAACAGGAAGAGAGCGATTAATGTTCCAGCACCATCTACAAACTACGCTTGCGTAAAGTTGCCAATGCGTAATAAATCAGGGAAAAAAGTATTAATAAATGCTGCAATTAGCAACGGTACAACCATCATACCGCCAGGAATTCGATCTAAAGTTGCTTTTATCTTCATTAAATCATTCGCGAGCGTCAGCACCCTAAGCATGTCATAGCCTGACACATGTATATCAATGACAGGGATATTGACCTCGTCTTCAATTAACTTGGATGTACCACCGCGGCTGATGATGACATCAATGCCTTGGTCCTCCGCTGCCTTAGCAACCGGAATCGCCTCCTGAAGGTTCGCAACCTTCAGATGTATATCAAGCTGTTGCTCTCCTGCCGGGAGTCTTCTATTAAATGAGTCATTGCTGGGTAAGGAGCTATAACTAATGTTTTGATTCTCATTGGATCACACCTGTTTATTATTTAGCATTAAACACTAGAACTTATTATGTTTATTTTACCTGTTCTAGGTGGATTAACCAAGTGGGATGAGGGGATAGGTTCATTGTCCCACCCCCCTAACAATAAACTATGTATATTGATTGAATCACACTCATATCTCTTTAACCTAATTGGACCAGCTTACCAGTCCCCTTGTCCCTTTTCATAATCCCTCCGTTCCTCTGCAACAGTCAAATTTCTATTCCGAAGATCTTTCACCATTTTCCGTCGAAAGTGATAGGTACAAACCAAACGAGAAGCTTTGTTTATACGGCTATCTAACGAACTTTTTGTTATGTTTACCTCTAGCATGTCCTGGTTCTTAAAAAGAATAATCGAGTTCTCACCATCGGGAATAATTCGGCCAATATGCTGAAAGGCGATCCAGATACAATCCTTTTTCATCGGTGAAGATAACGGAATCATACAATATTCAAATTCTACGCTCACCATAATAGGAAGGATTTTTTGCCCCTCCAAAATTTTACGAGAGGATTGGAGGCTGCCATCAAAATCACAACCATAAAAAAGACAGCTCTCCTTCAAAATATGTAAAGAACTTTCTTGTATATTTATGTCTCCGTATTTACCTACCATCTGACAATGTAAATTAGCGGTGTCCGTATAATACGGGATTAAGGCCATCGTTGTTTCTGTAATGATATTTTGGGGCTCAATCATAAACTTATAGTTCTTCTTCATTTTTGATTTACTCCTTTAAAAAGTATTTGAATCTTTCTATTTAAGAAGGAGTTAGGTATAATACCAATATAGTTAGCATTTACCTAACTATCCAGACTCCTTAAGCACGACGGTCCAAAGTCTTGTGCTTAGGGATTTTTTATGCTTTTTACATAAACACCACCTCCTCTAATGAAATCATAACACCTCTGACCAACCGCAGCAGATATCATTCTTTTAGCCTAGGTCAAAATTCCTTTTCCATTACCAATTTCCTTTATTTTCATTATAAAAAGCAATTTTACCCATTTCTATTACACTAATGTTAAATAATGTAAAGTTTTTGTATATTTAGGTATTAATTAGAGTCTAGGGTCCTTTGTCCTCATAGCACTCTTCCTTTCTTTCAAACTTTCAAAATTAAGATTCTATTAAGGAGAAAACGAAGTAAAAACCACCCTCATGATTCCGCTTTCACCATCGTAATATATGGTAATCAAGGATAGGGGGCGGTTTAATGTCGTTAATATCTAAGATTCTATATAATTGGCACCTTATAAAGATGAATTACCATCGTGAACTAGTTGATAGTTGCCTTGATCATAAATTAAAACAAAAATTAAGGAATAAACTTGAATATCATAAAAAGAAGGTTGAACATTTTAAGGGAGCATCTATCTGACTAGATGCTTTTTATTTTGCGCATTCCAAGATAATTCCTCAGATTATGT
>DASQMK010000113.1:0-3573 GCA_035645575.1 Metabacillus sp. | reverse complement strand
CTCTTGGCTTGCATCATCTAAATGATTTTGTCCTTTAAAAAATACAACCTTATATTCATGTAACGCTTCTTTGATTGCATTAAAATCTGCTGGTTTTAAATCTCCACTTAATTTGACTCCATGAATTTCTGCTCCAATTCTTCCTGCAATAGGTACCACTTTGATTTCTTTTGATTGAACTGTTGTCATTTTTTACTTCCTCCTTATAATTTGGATTCGCAGTAATAACCGCGAGGTTCAAGAAAAGTACTCTCGAACAAATATATATTTCATTCCACCTACAATTTGATAGGGGATGATTCCCATATTTAATAGATCATTGTGATTCATTTAACTTTTTGGAATTAAGACATTTTCAGATAAATTATTCTTGGTAAGACACCGTTTCAGGTAATGCCTTTTTAAGTGGTTCAAGATTAAGTTTATCTTTCAAATCATATTGATCAGTTAAAGTGCCTCTTTCTTCGAGCCATTTTTTCATCTGTTCAAGATGATCAGCATCTTCTTTTGTAAAACCAACGACATAATTCATATTTTCAAGATCTCTTAACACATCTTCTTCAGGCAATTTTATTTGCTCAAAAGCAATTTTTGCCGAATCCTCTTTATTGTTTTGGACGAATTCAACACCCTTATTTAATGCTCTTAACGCATTTTCAACAGTTGTTGGGTTTTGTTCGACAAAAGCTCTTTGACCTATCAAATAGAGATTAATAGATACTCCCGCTCCATTTAAGTCATCTATCTGCTCTACACCTTGGATCGTTTTGAATTTTTCATTGATTGCACCACCTGCCCATACAGCATCAATGTCACCACTATTAACACCGATGATTGCCTCATCAGGTGAACTAAAAGGTACAAAAGTAACCTCATCTTCATCAATCTCAATTATTTCTAAATATTTGGACCAGATATATTCATATACAGTCCCCTTAGCAACACCTAACTTCTTCCCTTTTAAATCCTTTCCAGATTTTATATTTCCTGTTGCAAACAGGGCGATATCTTTATTTGTCTGTTCAGTACTTTTGGAAATGGTTCCAAGGATGACTAAATCTCCTTTTCCCAAAGAATTTAATATAGGATAATCCGCTGCGAACCCAGTATCTGTTTGTTCGGTAAAAAGAGCATTAATTGTATCAATCCCGTATGCAAAGCTTGCGATTGTTGGCTCAAGCCCTGAATTGTTAAAATAACCTTGTTCCTCAGCTACTCGAAAAGGGAGAGTTGATATTCCAGCATCAATACCAAACCTAATTTGACTTGTTTCATTCCCATAACTATCTCCATTGATAGAAACTTCCTTTGCACCAGTTGAACAGCCAGTGAGCTGAAATACTATAATCATAGATACCATCAATAATAAATAACTTTTCTTTCTCATATTTCCTCCTCCTTGGCGCTACATCTTGGTAAGAATTGAAAAGGACACGAGAAAAAAAATATTTTCTCGTGTCCTTTGGATGTCCAATCAGACAATTGATCTCCTATTTTTTAATTGTAAGTTACTCAATTGCTAATTCTTTTTCAACAATTTCTTTTAAATCCTTTTCATAGGACTCAGTAAGAAAACTCACTTTTTTAAGCTGCTTACCTAAAGAAAATGGATTTTTATAATAAGGCGTTATATAACTTAATTCGTTATAGCCAATGTGAAGTAAGCCACTGAAAAAGCCAAGTGCATGAATATTTTCAAGTATTCCCTCACCTATAAGTAAATCATTTGCAAATAGGTGAATTTTCCCCTGATTGTCTGCTAGCTTCTCATGCTTAACTTTAAGTGTATAATAACCTGTTTCAAGCTTTACTTTTGAACTAATAAGATAACCTTGAACATTTTGATGATTAAAATAGAAATGGAGTTTTCCCTCTTTAATAAAATAGCTTATTCCGCCACTGTTTTCACCATGTGCGAAAATAACTCCTTCTGTGTCGGCTGTTAAAATAACTTCCGCAGAAATTTCAAATTCCTTATTCCTTAAGTCTGGAGCAATTGCTCCGTGGAATGGAACTTCAGCTGGATAAAATACTTTGAAAGTCGGCTCAGAAAATTGGGCTTTAGCTTTTTTCATCCCTTCAAGTTTTTTATCTAATGAACGTCCATCCAGAGGAAATACTCCATAAGTTTCAGCTTCTTTCCACCATAGATCAATTAATTCCCTTAGTTTATCAGGATAAATGTCTGCTAGATTGTTTGTTTCTGTAAAATCTAGGTCTGTGTTATATAATTCCCAAACATCATTAGCAAAATCTCCATTTGGCTTGTGAGCAGAAACAGCTTTCCAGCCATTATGCCAGATGCCTCGATTTCCAATCATCTCGTAATATTGTTTTGTCTTATGCGTTTTTTCATCACTATTTAATGTGTAAAGCATACTTGTGCCGTGAATTGGCTGCTGGCTGATTCCTTTAATTTGTTCAGGCATTTCTAGATCTAACAATTCTAATATCGTAGGAACAATATCTGTAACATGATGATATTGTGTACGAATTGTCCCTGGATCTTTTATTTCCTCTGGATAACGAATAATTAAAGGATCACGAATTCCACCCTCATGAACGTACGATTTATACCATTTAAGTGGTGTGTTTCCTGCATAAGCCCACCCTTTAGGATAATGATTATTTGCTTTAGGTCCGCCAACTTCATCAAGACGAGATAATTTCGATTGCAAACTCTCATTTCCTCCATGCCAAGAATTAATCGTCCCTTCCTCCCCGCCCATTGCACAAGCACCATTATCGGAAAGGAAAATGAAGAGAGTATCATCTAGGCGATTGATCTCCTCTAAAAATGCTATGAAGCGGCCTATGTGATGGTCAGTATGTTCTAAGAAACCAGCAAATGCTTCTTGTAACCGAGTATATAGTTTTTTCTCGTCATCAGTTAGCACATCCCAAGCTTTTACATCTGGATTTCGTTCCGGTAATACTGCATCTTTCGGAACAAGACCTATTTCTTTTTGTTTCTCAAACCATTCTTCACGGATGACATCCCAGCCTTGATCAAATTTCCCTTTATATTTATCAATAAATTCTTTTGGTGCATGATGTGGAGCATGTGGAGCCCCATAAGCCAAATATGTAAAGAATGGTTTTTCTGGTGATTCAGATGTTTGATATTTAATATACGAGATTGCTTTATCAGTTAAATCTTCGGTAATATGATAGCCTTCCTCAGCTGATTTCGGTTGCCGAACACGATGGTTATCTTCAACTAAATCTGGATTCCATTGATTTGTAGCACCCGGCAAGAAACCATAATATCTTTCAAATCCACGACCTAAAGGCCAATTATCAAATGGTCCGCTATTTGTTTGTTCTTTACCTGGTGCTAAATGCCATTTTCCTACAGCAAAAGTATTATAACCATGTTCTACAAGGACTTCACTTAATAACGCACTGTCTTTTCGAACCTTCCCACGACTGTGAGGAAAGCCGCTATCATATTCTGAAACAAAGGAAACTCCTGCTGAGTGAGGGTTCCTCCCAGTTAATAAAGCAGCTCTTGTTGGCGAGCAGATTGCCGTGGTATGAAAATTATTGTAGCGAAGCCCTTCAGCTGCCAAC
>DASQMK010000112.1:0-2443 GCA_035645575.1 Metabacillus sp. | reverse complement strand
CCAGTTTATTATTTCCGTTTTAACATAATTGTAAACATGTAGGTATGGATAAATTTCTTAAATAGAACGATCCATAGTTTACATAATATTATTATGTTTTTAAAAAATATGGATATAGTTAATACCATTCTTCTTATTTTGTTTTATTAAATAAATTCATCTATTTCCTTCTCTCCAAGCTTGCTTTACTATTGTTATTTTTTCCTTCCCCAAAAATATCGGTCTCTCCCTAGTCTCCTAAAAAGAAATAAACCGATTTATCTTAATTTTACAGAAGAGCTTATTAAATTAACATTAGCACATAAATGAATAAGAATTGATTTTTAGTTTTTGACCATTATGTCAATTTCAATATATATTTACTTATTTCTATTTTAGTATTTCCCCCTTATCAAGGGCTTTTTTTCCAGCCTCTAACACCCTAATAATTTCATCTACATCATAGATATTACCTTTCCATGTACCTCCACTAACTGCCTGCAATGCTGCCCATAAACGAGTATCATCCGGTAATTCAGGATCAGGCTTTAAGTCTTCATGTGGAGCTCTCTTAGCTAAAATAGCTGCCCCTTCATCTGACGTATGCACTTTTTCACCCTCTCCAATAAACTGGATGCTCCCTTCTAAGTTATCTCGGTCAATAATGATTTCAACTTTATCACCTGTTTTTAATTTACCGATTGGACCACCAGCTAGAGCTTCCGGCCCTACGTGTCCGATACAAGCTCCTGTTGAAACGTTTTCTTTTCCCATTATATAGGACAATCGGTCACTCAATTTCCTTCAGCTCCTTGTCTTCTATTTTTAGAGAGCACATAGACATTATTTGTTAAGTTTTTACAAATAATGTAATACACCAATCTGAGAAGTTTCAATTTCAACCCAGTCTCCAGCCTCAAAAATAAAATCACATGGAAATGAGTTAAAGTATAGATGTCTCATTTGTATCACCCTAATAATAAAACGCTTACAAAATAACAAAACACTATTAAGACATGTTGTGCAAGCAGCTATCACCCACTTAATTTACCCTCTAAACTAATGATACGCTTCTAAATCCGAATCTTCAATGTAACAATCAAAAATTTGCAATTTTACTTTCGACTTATTTCGTCAACTCTTAATGTATGAATAAACACCACATCAACTTTGAAGGATCAATTTAAATCCTCAACCATAAAGAAACTGGTGCGGTACTGATTTATTAAGGTAACTTTGTTGATTCTTACTTAAAAAATTTAAGAGATTATAAGAAGTCCCTTCAAAAAGATGGACTTTCTAATTGCTCATTTTCATAGATGTTTTTTTATAAACGAATTTGGTTGTTGTAATGAAAGTGTAATGAAACGTAATTGCGATATTAAATTGTGGTTATATTATTATGATAAATTATCAATGTAGAAAACATCCGTAAACTCTTCTTATTAGGAGGATATATTTTATGTATTTTTACATTGAAAACCTTAGAGGCTGGGCGATAATGGCTGTAGTAATGATTCACGTTTCTGCGAGTTTATTATATTTAAATCCAACAAATTCCTATTGGATGATTGGCCATTTTTTTGATACCTTGAGTCGATGGAGTGTACCAATATTTATAATGATTAGTGGTGCGCTCTTGTTAAGAAAAGAAGAACCTTTAATGAGTTTTTATAAAAAAAGATTATACAAAATTATAGTTCCATTTTTATTTTGGATTGTTTTTTATTTATTTTGGGGTAGTTATAATAGTAATCAACCAATTTCTATTACAAGTAGTATTAAAACAATCTATACAGGACCTGTATATTATCATTTATGGTATTTATATATGCTAATCGGACTTTATCTTTTCACCCCTTTTCTAAGGAGATTTGTCCAGCATGCAACTAATAAAGAATTACTTTTATTTATCGTATTTTCTTTTTCTTTAGAGACCATTACATCTTTAGCCCAAGAATACCTTGGTCTAACAACAATGCTTGAAGTACAATATTTTATCGGATACATTGGTTTTTATTTATTAGGTTATTATCTAAGTTTTAAAATGCAGACTTTAATACAAAGAAAAATATTTTATACCTTAGGTTTATTAGGAGTTGCGGTAACTTTTTCTGGAACCTGGATTCTAAGTAATATGAATGGAGAATTAGATTCGTGGTTTTATAGATACCTCTCACCTTCTACGATAATGATTTCAATAATGGTGTTCATCTTTGTAAAACATAACATGAATAATAATGCTTCCAATATCTTAACTAAATACATTTCTAAATACAGTTTTGGAATTTATTTAGTACATCCATTTTTCTTAGACATTTTACCTGTTAGTGCGAAATGGGTTCATCCTTTTGTTGGCATTCCACTTACTTGGCTACTATGTATGTTAATGTCTTTGTTTTTTTGTATTTTAGTATCTAGAATTAATTGGATAAGAATCATTTGATAAATGATTCTCTCTTCG